>JALNXB010000001.1 GCA_023230585.1 bacterium | reverse complement strand
CTAACCGACGCTTTTTGTCGTTGCGAAGGAACGCTTTGTGTGACTGCGGCAATCCTCGCTTTTATCCCCACTATTGTTTATTCCCATTCCTTTTCCGCCTACGGCGAGATTGCCACGCTAAGAGACCCCTCCTACGCCAAGGCTTCGGCGGGTAAAGCTCGCAAGACTAACTACAAAAGACGGAATGGGGGAAAAGCGCAAAGCCCCCCTCATCCTTGATCCTTCTCCCCCAAGGGTAGAAGGCAAAAGCGAGAAGGTGTATGCGCCGTAGTACCAGAGTGAGTAGACACCACATACGCTTTTCTTTTATGCATTTAACTGCCGTTTTGTGGCATTGCGAGGAATGCCTTCTAATGACGTGGCAGCCCTCGTATTTATCCTTATTATTTTTTTGTCTTTTCTTCGTTAAAAAAGTATGTGTTTAGGAACGAATTACGAGGTGCTACTACAACTCAAGCAAGAATCGGGCTGTTAACAAAAGGTTCAAGCCTTTTGTTCTTCTACTCTGAGCCTGTTAAGCCCTTCGGAGATGCTTTATATGCAGAAGGGTAAGTTCTCAGAGTGCCCGATTGTTGTGTAGAAGGTGTATGCACCGTAGTTCCAGAGTGAGTAGACACCACATACTTTTTTGATATTATATCATAATATGCTACAATATATCTATGAAAAGAAAATCACAAATAGAAAGAAATAGTAAAGAAACCCAGATTCAGGTATCTATGGCACTTGACGGTAACGGAAACAGCAGTATCTCTACAAGCGTTGGATTCCTTGACCATATGTTAGAATTATTCTCAAAATTTTCAGGTATAGACCTTAACATAAAAGCAACAGGAGATACCCATGTTGATACCCACCATCTTGTTGAAGATACAGGAATATGTCTTGGGCAAGCGTTAAAACAAGCCCTTGGAGATAAGATAGGTATTACAAGATTTGGCTTTGCTTCAATGCCTATGGATGAAACACTTGTAAACACCTCCCTTGATATTTCAGGTAGACCGCTTCTTGTATTTAATGTTCCATTCATAAAAGGTAGAGAAGGAAGTTTTGAGACAGAAGATACCAACGAATTTTTACGCGGGTTTATTATACATAGCAGTATTACTCTTCACATAAACCTTTTATATGGAGAAAACCTTCATCATATAAACGAGGCAATCTTTAAATCCCTCGGTCTTGCTTTAAAGCAAGCAATAAAAAAAGAAGGGGAATCTTTACCCTCAACCAAAGGTATGATAGATTGACCGCCCAATGAAAGATACCTTAAAAAAATTTATAGATTATCTTACACACCAAAAAAATTATTCTATAAATACCACAGAAGCGTACCAGAGAGACCTTTATGAGTTTATTAGGTATCTCACTAAGCAACATATATCTTCTTTGAAAGAGGTTGATTATCAAGTTTTTATGGGGTTTCTCTCTTCTTTGAAAGAAAAAAATCTTGCAGATACCACTATGGCAAGAAAAGTTGCAAGCCTTAAAATTTTTTTCAAATATCTATTCAACAGAAAACTGATAAATTCAAATCCTGCTTTAATCCTCTATACTCCCAGAACAAAAGAGAAACTGCCACAATTCCTCTCTTTTGACGAAGTAATTAAAATATTAGAGGCGCCTTATGGTCGAACATGGCAGATTTTTAGAGATAAAGCCATCCTTGAAGTCTTATACTCAACAGGTATAAGAGTTGGTGAACTTACATCTTTACAGATAAGAGATATTAACATCATAGAAGAATTGGTAAAGGTAAAAGGTAAAGGTAAAAAGGAGAGAATCGTACCTATTGGAACTCCTGCAATGGAAGCCGTTTTAACATATATGGAAAAGCGTCCAAAAGTAGCAGAAGAAACGCTTTTTTTAAATAAATATCGAAAACCTCTCTCCGACAGAGGAGTTGAAAGGATAGTAAATAAATATGCAGTTATGGCAGGCGTTAGTGGTAAAATAAGCCCTCACACATTTAGACACACTTTTGCGTCACACCTTCTGGATAGAGGAGCAGATTTAAGAACAGTTCAGGAACTTCTTGGACACGAACAGATTACAACAACCCAGATATATACACACATAACAGTAGAAAGACTTAAAGATTTTTACAATAAGAGCCACCCCCGCTCCAAAAACGAAGGTCGAACCTTCGGAGAAAGTTCACAGTAAACCAACAGGGGAAGGCGTAAATCTCACTTTAAATTTTCGGGCTCATCTTGTATTATAAAAGACTAACTATTTACATTTAAGGCATTTATATGGTATAATCGCTTCATAAAACAAAGCGATTACCTCCTCTAATCGCTTCAAAAGGTGTAAAGATGAAATATATATGGGAAAAAGCAGATTGGTTCGATTTTAAGTATGATAACAACGTTTTAATCAAACCTTTAAGTCAACTAAGGGTTTTACAGGGGAAATTGTTAGGAAGGATTGCTTCCCTTGATATAAAACTTGAAACCGAAGCTCAGAGCACAATTCTTGTTGAAGAGATCCTGAGAACATCAGAGATAGAAGGGGAAAAGTTTAATAGAGATGCTGTCCGTTCATCTATATCTGTAAGATTAGGTTTACCACGTGGAATAGGGACACAGGACAAAAGAGTTGACGGGTTGGTTGATATACTGTTGGACGCTGTCTATTTTCACGATAGAAAATTGACTATTGAACGGTTAAATGGTTGGCACGCTTCTCTCTTTCCTACCGGCTATTCGGGTTTAAGAAAAATACGGACAGGGGAAATGAGAGGGCTTGAACCTATGCAGGTGGTATCAGGTCCCATCTCTAAGGAGCAGATACATTTTGAGGCGTTACCGGAAAAACGTCTTGCAAGAGAGATGGAACTTTTTTTGGAGTGGTGGCACTCTTCTCTAAAAGATATGGACGGTATATTACGGGCAGCCACAGCCCATCTGCGATTTTTGACAATACATCCTTATGAAGATGGAAACGGACGTTTAGCAAGAGCATTAACAGATATGGCATTGGCACAAGATGAAAAATTAAAAGTGAGATTTTATAGCATATCTTCCGAGATTATGAGAAGGAAGGAAGAATATTATGAAATTCTTGAGAGCGTGCAAAAATGTCGGTTAGATACTACTCAATGGTATTTATGGTTTATTGAATGTATTACTGCTTCAATAAAAGATTCACAGAGTACTATTAACAATGTATTTGCAAAGGTTGATTTCTGGACTAAATTTTCTCAAACAACTCTTAATGAACGACAAAAAAAAGTGATAAATCGCTTGCTGGAAGCAGGTCCTAACAATTTTATTGGTGGATTAACAACCCGTAAATATGTTGCTATGGTTAAGGTTAGCCGAGCGACAGCATTTAGAGAAATTTCGGATATGCTAAACAATAAAATTTTAGTTAAATTGCCCGCTAAAGGGCGAAGCACTCGTTATGACTTAAATTGGAGCGAGTTTACGCTAACAGAAAATAGCTAAGAGTAACAAAATGGGCGTTCAAGGGAACAACGTCAGCAATTAAAATGTGATTAAGTAAGAAGGCCCGGCGCCTTCTTTTCAAAATCTTTCTGTTCCGCAGAAAGGTCGGGAACCATATTGATGCTCCATACCTCTTTATGTTCTGCTGTTTCGCCTGGTTCAAGTTGTTGTAAAACACTTAATGTTTCCAATTCAAGCATATCTGCGTTAGTGTAGACTTCCACACTGCACCCATTATCAGGATAAACACCTTTCTGTTTGAAAAACTTTTTAACAAAAAGCATCCCATCAACCCAGTATCCTGTCCAAGCAGGGTTAGCTGAAACACCAATCTTGCACGGGGCAGAAATATTTTCGTCTTGTTTAAGAAAAATAATATCCTTATTTATTATAATCCTCTTATCAGAAAGTATTGTGTATGGCCACAAAACAATATTTCTATCTGGCAACAGACCTTCCATACCTCTTTTTATTGGAAGTATCGCAAAACCCCCTGTTTTCATAACGGTTAAAGCCCAGCAAGCAAACTCTATCTTCCATCTACCAATATTTTTTATTTTATGGGTTATTTCAATAGAATCTTCACCTGATTTTTTTATTAGAATCTCTTTTTGTACAGAATTCTGTATTTCTGGATTACCATAAATCTTTATTGCTTCCTGTAGTGCTTCAACCTTGACTGGCTTATCGTCAAGAGAATATGAACGAGGGGTTGCTTCTGGAGCAGACCAGAGTCTATGCCCACCTTGAATATGCCACAACCCTTCTTCTGTTTTAATACCAAAATCTGGCAATATTCCCATAACATTTTTTTCAGGATAATCTTTTCGGGTAAATTTCAAAATACGAGGACCAATATCTTGCCTAATGCCTAACATATAATTTCCTAAAATATATTCTTTCATATTTCCTCCTTTTCTTTTCCAACCTCCTCATTTATCTACTGTTTTGTGCCTTCTACCCTTAGGGGATGTTTGGGGTAGTAAGTCCCCAAGAGTTTGCAAAGAGGTTAATGGGATGAGGTTTATCCGCCGAAGCTTGCATTGCAGCGCAGGTGGAGGGGCTGTTAGCAACCTAACAAAAACGCAAAACGTAACGATAAAAATAAAATGTAAAAGACCCCTTCACCTTTTATTCCTCTCCCCCAATGGGAGAGGAGAGTTGGGTGGAAATATCACTCTTTTGCCTTCTATCCCTCGGGGATACTCGGGACAAAACCCGCCCCGTCTTGCTATCCTGAACGCCCCGTTCTGTCATCCTAAACTTGTTTACCCTGGCAGGGTTTCAGGATTTCCAACCTAACCCACTATGGAGTAGTAGCAAAAACAAGATTCCGGATCAAGTCTGGAATGACATATAAGGGGGAGTCTCCTCTTTTATATTTGTATGCGTATCTCTCATAATTGTAACATACAATTTGTTAATAACACTTCAATTTTTAAAAAAATAGATTGGTATGTTATAATAACAAATTATGAAACAATATAACAACTTATCTAAAATTGAAAATATTGCTATTACCAAATTTGGTAAACAACTCGTCTATCCACCTTACGAAAGAATCAAAACCCTTGAAATACCTAATATTCCCACCTTAGGTAAAATTACAGCATTAAGATTTATTGAATGGCTACAGATAAACCAAGGAGGGATTATTTCTCTACCAACAGGCAAAACGCCTGAACATTTTATCAAGTGGACCAAATATTTTCTGTCGGGATGGCAAAAAAGAGAAGTTGCAAAAGAATTAGAAGAATGGCACATTGATACTTCAAAAAAACCTGATATAAAATCTTTCTGGCTTGTCCAAATAGATGAATTTTATCCAATGGACCCTCAAAAAGAGAATAGTTTTAACCATTACATAAAAAATTTTTATATTAAACTTTTCGGGTTTGACCCCAAAAAATGTCTCCTAATGGACACTTGGACACAAGGTGTTCCAAAAGGAAAAAATCTTGGTGATATATTCCCAGACGGAAAAGCCGACCTATCCTTAAGGCATAGAAGCCCTAAAAACCAATTAGAAACTCAACAGCAAGCAGCAATTTTCTGTATAGATCGTTTTGCAATGGAATATGAAAAAAAAATCGAAGCTCTCGGAGGTATAGGTTTTTTTCTTGGAGGCATAGGTCCAGACGGTCATATCGCATTTAATATAAAAGGTTCTGACCATAACTCCACCACAAGAGTGTTAAATATAAACTATGAAACAGCAGCAGCCTCTGCCGTAGATATGGGGGGAATAGAGTTATCAAGAAACAAAGCTGTTGTTACAATAGGGTTATCTACAATCACAAAAAATCCTACTGTTACCTCTATCATTATGGCAGCAGGAGAAAGTAAATCTTCAGTTATAAAAAATAGTATAGAAGAAAAACCGTCTATTTTACACCCTGCATCCTCGTTGCAACAGATAGAAGGAGCAAGGTTTTATATAACATCTGGGGCTGCCTCAATGTTAACAGGTAGAAGGATTGAAAGATTACAACAATATAATAATATACCTTCCTCTGAAAAAGAAAGAATTATTACAGATATCACTGCCAAACTAAATACAGGTATTCAGGACATCTCTATAAAAGATGTACAACAAGACACTTACGGTTCTATACTTCTTAAAAAAGAGACAGATTTTAACTTTTCAGATTTTACAAAATCTATAGTTGACAACTATGGCGAAAGGATAGAAAGAGGTGTTCAAGAAGTTAAAAACGCAACATTTTTACATACTGCTCCCCACCACGATGATATTATGCTTGGATATCTTCCATATATACTACATTTAGTTAGGCAACCTACAAACGCTCATCGGTTTGTGACCCTTACAAGCGGGTTCACCTCAATAAGCAATACTTATACTCTGTCAATGCTACTCAATCTTGAAGATTTCATTAAAACTGGTAGGTTAAACAAAATTTTATCAGAAGAAGACTATTTCAGCCCTAATAATATTGTTGCTAAAAATAGAGATGTATACCAATACCTTGACGGTGTTGCTGCAAGCAACGAAGAGATGAAACAAGAAGGGTCTGCACGTAGAATGTATAGAAATATAGTTGAGGTTTGTGAAATATATAACAAAACAAGTATTCTAAAAAAGACCGAAACCCTTAAAAAGTATTTTATAGACTCTTATCCAGGCAGAAAAGACACCTCGGAGGTTCAAAAACTAAAAGGGACGATAAGAGAATGGGAAGAGGAGTTGTTATGGGCACATCTTGGGTTCAACTGTGATAATATATACCATTTACGGCTCGGTTTTTATACTGGAGATATCTTTACCCCTACACTTCAATGGCAGAGAGATATAAAACCTTTCTTTTCTCTATTAGAAAAATTACAACCAGATATTGTTACAGTTGCTTTTGACCCTGAAGGTACAGGACCTGATACCCATTACAAAGTGTTACAAATAATATCAGACGGGTTACAAAAGTATGTAACTAAAACAAAAAAACGATTGAAAATTTGGGGTTATAGAAATGTTTGGCATAGATTCCATCCTTCGGAATCAAATATATACGTACCAGTATCAATGAACTCCTTGGCAATTATGAAGAGTGCCTTTGATATATGTTTTACTTCTCAAAAAAACGCTTCCTTCCCCAGTTATGAATACGATGGTTCTTTTGCTGAGTTATCTCAAAAAATTTTTATAGAACAGGGGTTAGCCGTAAAAAAGATTTTAGGAAGAGATTTTTTTGAAACAAGTAAGTTTGCCCGTATTAGAGCAAGCAGAGGAATAAATTTTATAAAAGAGATGGATATTGAAGAATTTTTATACGAAGCCCAAAACCTTCGTAAAGCAATAGAATAGCGGTTTAACATACCCTTTTTCTTATAACATCATACCTTGGCTTCTTTATTTTTAAAATTTATCAGTATCTTTATTGACATACTATTATTCAAAAGGTATAATTAGACCATTAAACTATTTTAGTCGATTAGACGAACTTATGAAAACAGATAAAACACCTTCAACGCATTTAGAATCTAAAGAGAAAATTATAGAGGTTGCAAAAGACCTTTTTGCCAGATATAGTTTTAAAAAAACTACAATGGACGATATTGCAAAAGCATTAGAGAAAGCAAAAAGTTCTATATACTATTATTTCAAAAGTAAGGAAGAAATTTTTCTTGCAGTTGGAAGTTCTGAAATAGAAAAATGGAAGAACGAATTAATTGAAGTTATAAAAAAAGAGTCTTCTGCAAACAAGAAGTTGGTCGCTTATATAAAGTTGAGGATGTCTGTAATTCAATCTTTATCTAATTTTTATCATTTTCTTGCTGAGGAGTATATAGAAAATCATACCCTCGCAGAAAAAGCCAGAGCTAAACTTGACCGTGAAGAGTTTGAGACAATTAAAGGTATCTTAGAGATAGGAGTCAAACAGGGAGAATTTAGAGTTGATTCTATTGAGTTGACAGCATATAACCTTTTAAACATCTTAAAAGGTCTGGAATATTTTTGGCTACAAGAAAAAAACCAAGTTAAGCTAAATGAAGCTCTTAGCAATATGCTTGATACATTATTTTACGGTTTATTGAAAAGGTAGAGTGAAAGACGAAAGCGTAAAAAACAGAATTTGACATAAATGGTAGGAAACAAAGGAGTTTTTTTATGAAAAAAACATTTTTAACACTTATGTTTTGCTTTACAATGTGTGGATTAAGCCACTCAGGAGATACCTTATCTCTTGAAGAAAGCATTGAGATTGGTCTTAAGAATAATCTTGTGATACAGGTAGAAGATGAGAAACTCATTCAAGCTAAAATGGAAAAAGAAGAAGCACACACCTATTTTTTCCCAAAAATTTCTTCAAGTTTTACATACACTCGTTTAGATGAAGCAGGAAAGATGACTTTTGGTCTTCCAGATTTTGGAATTCCTCCAATATCTTTTAAACTAACTGATGCCAACCTTTATAATCTTGGTTTTACGCTTACACAACCAATTTATACAGGTAATAAAATTCAATCTTACTATAAAAAATCTATTGAAAATATCCAAAGAATAGGGTTTGACAAAGATATCACTTGCCAAGACCTTATACTTGAAATAAAAAAAGGTTATTTTAACATTTTAAAAGCTGAAAAGATGCTTCAAACAGCAGTATCTCTAAAAACATCTGCCTCTGAACATAGAAGAATAGCTGAAGCATTTTTTAATGAAGGACTTGTTACAAAAATAGATATATTGAAAACAGAAATTTTTCTTACAAATACCGAACAGCAAATTTTGCAGGCACAGAATGCTGTTATATTACTAAAATCAAATTTTGAGTTCTTGCTTAATAGCCCATTACCTGAGGGTTTTAAAGTTAAAGATGTGTTGGAACTCCAGAAAGAACTAATATCTCTTGAGCACTGGTTACAATTGGCGTTTCAACAGAGGCCTGAAATAAAAAAGATGGAATCTCTTTCAGAGATGTACCAACAAGATATAAATATTGCAAAGAGCGAACTCAAACCAAATATTGCTTTTTTTTCTAACTACAATTTTGATAGGGGTTCAGCAGGTGCTATAGATAAATGGCAAGATTCATGGAACTTAGGTATCGCGGCTGAATTTAATATATGGAATAAAGGAGAAACAAAGTATAAAATTCGGAAAGCTGAAAGCAAAAAAGAGGAAAATAGAAAACAGCAAGAACTCCAAATAAAAGCTATAATGCTTGAAGTTAAAAACGCTTATACAAACCTGTCATCCATAATAAAAGAGATAGAGACTGTAAAGATAGCCCAAGACACGTCAAAAGAGAATCTAAGAATAACCAACCTCTTATATAAAGAGGGTATGGCAACAACAACGGATGTGCTTGACGCTCAAACAGAATTGGCTTCTGCTCAAAACAATTATTACCAAGCTTTATATGATTATCAGACAGCATACGGTATCCTTGAAAAAACAGTTGGGATGCCATAAATTCCTACATTCCGTCGTTGTGAGTTTAATGATAAAAGCATTGCAATAGATAGAGAAATACTACTTAAAATATAGCCAAACTTAGCAGAACAAAACAAAGTTAGGGAGCTCAAATGAAAAAAGGAAAATACATTATTTCTGTTTCAGTGGTAGTTGTTATACTTATATTATTTAAAGTAACAGTTAAGAATAGACAAGAAGCAGGAGCAACTCTTGAAACAACAACTCAAGAAGAGATTATTCAGGTAATGGCTGAAAAGGCAACAAATATTACAATGGCAGAAAATATTATTGCAGTAGGTAATATAGAACCTTTCAAAACAGTAGTCATTTACCCAGAAGCAACAGGTGTCTTGGAAAAACTTACAGTTAAAGAAGGAGATTATGTTAAAAAAGGTACTCTTATAGCTGTTATTGAAAACCAGCAGAGACAACTAAATGTAGAACAGGTAGAGATTGAAATAAAAGCCCAAAAGTACCAACTGGAAAATATTAAGCAAGACTATGATAGGTTCCAACGTCTAACCAAAGAAGGCGCTATCGCAGCAAAGAGATTTGAAGATGTAGAAACCCTCTATAAAGCTTCAGAGGAACGACTGAAAGGATTAGAAAAACAACTGGAAATAGCCAAAAGAAGGTTTAGAGATACATCTATTTATGCTCCTATTTCTGGTATTGTTGCACAAAAATTTATTGATGAAGGCGAACTTGTCACAGAAAGCAGTATGACTAAATCTTCGCCTCTCGTAGCAATAATTGATACATCAAAAGTGAAAGTAACTGTTCCTATTGGAGAGACAGACCTAAAAAAAATTAAGAAAGGACAAAATGTCTCTGTTGAAACAGATATGTATGACAAGAGACGTTTCCCCGGTAAAATAGATGAAATTATGCCTATTACTGATTTTGTAACAAGAACAACAAAAGTCCAAATACTTGTTGATAACCCGTCTTATATTTTAAAACCTGGACTTTTTACAAGAGTTAGTATATCAACAGGAAGTAGAAACACCCTTGCTATTCCTCTCGATGCATTACTACGACTTCAAGGGAGTGGTAGCTATTATTGTTTTATTATTAACAATGATGATACTGTTGAAAAAGTATATCTTGATATAGGCGATTTATGGGAAGGAATGGCAGAAGTAAAGAGCGGATTAAAAGAAGGTGATACTGTGATTGTGTCTTCTCAAAGTATTCTTGAAACTGGTAAAAAAGTTGCTGTTTCTACTCTCTAAATTGTTTCTCTTACACTAAAGGATTGACAATGAATATATCTGAATTATCTGTAAAAAGACCTTACGCAACATTAATGATCTTCATAGGTGTCTTTCTTCTTGGCATTCTTGCTACATTTAAACTACCCATAGAATTGTTGCCTAAAATAGAGTTGCCTGCTATAACAATAATTGTTCCTTATCCAGGCGCAAGTGCAAGCGACGTGGAAGACGCTATAACCAAAGAACTGGAAAACACCCTCTCTACCGTGCCCAACCTTGATGAACTAAACTCTGTATCTAAAGATAATCTCTCAATGGTAACCTGCACATTTAATTGGGGAGCAAATCTTGACGCTGCAACTTCAGATATAAGAAACAATCTTGACCTTGCAAAAGGAAAAATCAAAGAGAATGCGCCCGATAGTGAAGAACCTATCCTCTTTAAAATGTCAACAGAAAAAATACCTGTTTTGGCTATCTCTGTTTCTGCTTCCGAATCTTGGGTTGACCTTGAACGTATCGTAGATAGAAATATAACTAACCCTTTACAGAGAACCAAAGGAGTTGGTAATATCTCTGCAATAGGAGGGCTAAAAAGACAAATAAACGTTATCCTTGATTGGGATAAAATAAAGGCATACAACATCCCTCCTGCTTTGGTAATTCAACGGCTTGCAGAAGAAAATATAGATATTCCATTAGGTAAAATCAAAGAAGGTAGAAGAAACTATTCTCTTAGTATGAAAGGCCGTTTTCAACATACAAGGGCCCTCCAAGATATACTCCTAACCACTTTTGAAGGTAACCCTATCTTTCTTGGGGATGTGGCAGAGGTAAAAGATGCTTTTGCAGAAGAGACAGATAAATCGTATTTTTTGGGTAAAGAAACGATAATGTTGATAGTTCAAAGGCAATCAGGGGAAAACGTTATTGCTGTCTCCAAAGCTATAAGAGCAAACTTAGAAAAAATTAAAAAAACACTCCCTCCTGATGTTAGCGTCGATATCCCGTTTGATTCCTCCGATTTTATTGTGGACACTATTGACAACCTAAAATCTACAACTTTGACAGCAGGATGGATAGTAATATTAATCGCTTTTCTCTTTTTAAGAAGATGGAAAACAAGTTTAATTATAGCTCTAACTATACCGTTTTCTCTTATTGCCGCCTTCATATTTCTTTTTGCAAAAGGACTAACCATAAATGTTATCTCGTTGATGAGTTTGGCAATAGCAATAGGTATGGTTGTTGATAATGCTGTTGTTATTATTGAAAACATCTCCAGACATATAGAAGAAGGGTTAACCCCGTTTAACGCAAGTATAGAAGCAACAAAGGAGGTCGGAGGCGCTGTAACTGCTTCAACTTTGACCACAGTCATTGTCTTCCTTCCTCTTGTATTTTCTTCCGGTATTACTGGAATTCTATTTAAACAACTTGGCTCTATTGTAGCTATTACGATTTTTGCTTCTCTTTTTGTTGCCCTTACTCTAACACCTATGCTTACATCTATACTATTTAAACCTGAAGAAAAAGGAAAAGAGAAACCAAAAGATTCTAAATTTTATACAGTTGGCGAAATTATTTTAACTCGACTTGAAAATTGGTATAAAAACATTCTGCAATTCTGTTTAGCCAACAGAGCTTTGATATTAATACCATTACTTACTTTCTTCGCGATAAGCGTTTATATGAGCAGATTTATTCCTAACGAGTTTTTCCCTGCTTCTGATACAGGTGAAATTGAAGTAAATTTCGCTCTCAATGAATCTGCTCGATTTGAAGAATCACACAAAATCCTTATAGAATCAGGTAAAATAGTAGATGAAGTTACCCCTGATCGTATATTCTGGTATGGCTCTGCAGGCGAATCTTCAAGCGGTTTAGGAGCGTTAATGGGAGGAGATGACGGACCAAATACAGGGCAGTTGCGACTCAAATATCCTGATAAGGATGCCCGAGAAAAAGATATTAATGATATTGCTCGCTCTTTAAGAGAACGAATAGAAAAACTTCCAGGGTTAGAAAAACTTTCTGTTGCTGTTTCTGGAGGAATGGGTGGCGGATTACAACAAAAACAGCAGATTGAAATTGAATTAACAGGACTTGAACTTGACACTCTCTTTGCTACGGCAACTCAGGTACAGAAAATCGTATCTGATACAAAAGGTGCTGTAAATACTCAGGTTTCATTCAAAGATCTTCGTATAGAATTACATATAGATATTGACAAAGAGAAAGCAAAACATCTTGGAATAAATACAGGGATGATAGGTCAGACCTTAAGAACCTATTTTTATGGTTATGAAGCAAGCCAATATAAAGATGGAGACGATAATTTTGATATTTTTGTTCAATTATCAGAAAAAGATAGGCATAATATATCAAAAATTTCTCAGATGCCTATCCCTACAGGACAAGGAACTACCATTACCCTTAAAGATGTGGCTAAAATAGATTTTGGGCTAGGACCTGTCCAGATAGATAGAAAAAATAGGCAACGGATTATCACCGTTGGTTGTGACACCTACAAACGTTCAATCAGCGAAGTGCAGACAGATATAGAAAAAGGGCTTAAGACGCTTCAGATTCCAAGTGATGTCACAATGGAGGTAGGTGGAGACGTAAAAGAACAGAGAGAATCTTTTCAGGAACTTACAATCTTACTTTTACTTGGTGTACTTCTGGTATATATGGTTATGGCAGCCCAGTTTGAGTCACTCAAAACCCCTTTTATTATTTCGTTTTCAATTCCTTTCTCTTTTATAGGGGTTATATGGGCAACTCTTCTTACTGGCTCAGTATTTTCTATTATGTCTTTTATGGCTATGATTATGCTTATAGGGGTAGTTGTCAACAACGCCATTGTGCTTGTTGATTATACCGACCTTTTACGTTCAAGAGGTATGAATATCCACGATGCCATAGTTAACGCAGGAAGCAGACGACTTAGACCTGTACTTATTACTTCTTTAACTACAGCGTTTGGCCTTCTACCTCTTGCTATCGGAAAAGGTTCTGGAGGAGAAATGTGGAAACCTTTTGGTATTACAGCTATGGGCGGTATGTTGTTGGCTTCTCTTGTTACCCTTATACTTGTTCCTCTAATATATTCTCTCTTAAATAGAGAAAAACCTAAAACAGAAGAGACAGTTATCCAAGAAACTGAGTAAATGAAAATGTTTTTTACTTTTCAATCAGCAGAAAAAAAGATGTTTTATAGAGAACTTGCAACACTGCTTACTTCAGGGTTTAGCATTCTTGTTGCTTTTGAACATCTTGCTAACAACACATATTCGCATAACTTAAAGACCGTTATTCTTTATCTAAAAAGAGAGGTTTCTGAAGGCAGTTCTCTTACCGAAGCAATCTCTCTTTTGAAGTTAGACTTTTTCTTACCTTTTGAAGTTGGGGTAATAGAAGCAGGAGAAGTGAGTGGTAACCTTCCTGAAAGTTTTTCTAAATTGGCAGAATATTTTGAGTTTGTTTCTAATGTGCAAAATAAACTTATATCAGGTCTAACATATCCTGTTATTTTACTGCATTTAGCAATTCTTATACCTGCTGTCCCATCACTATTTTTATGTGGCATTGGAGCTTTTTTAATAAAAGTTGTGCCTTCTTTATTAGGTTTATATATTGTTTTTTTTGGTATTCTATTTTTATATAGATATTCAAACCGCTCTCCCTCTATTGCTAAAACGAGGGATAAAATATTTCTTGAAATACCTGCTTTAGGTAAATTTATAAAAACAATTGAGGTAATAAGGTTTCTTAAATCTTTTATTCCTCTATATGTCTCAGGAGTAGAACTTTCAAGAAGCGTAGCCCTTGCAGGTGACACCATAGGAAACCTTTACTTAAGAGAGAATATTAAAAAAAGTGTGCCAATTATACGACAAGGTGCTAAATTATCAGAGGTTTTTGCTGAAAAAGAATGGATTCCTCCTATTGTGAAAGATATGCTCAAAACAGGAGAGTTAAGCGGTAATATGGACGAAACATTAGATAAGGTCTCTGATTATCTTAAGGAAGAAACCGATATTATTGTAGAACAATTTGTAAAACTTATGCCTGTTGCTGTCTACCTTCTTGTTGCAATATATATTGGTTATATTGTTATCTCTTTTTATGCGAACTATTTTCGTATGTTAAACTCTTTTATGTAACCCCGCCTCTATCTCTGAGATAATTTTGGTAGCAACCAGCCTTGGTTCTGAGGCATTTTTTATAGGTCTACCTACAACCAAATAATCTGCCCCAGCTTCAATAGCGTCAAAAGGTGTAGTTATTCTCTGATGTTCATCTTGTAACGCTCCTGCAGGTCTAACTCCCGGTGTAACTACCAATAACTTGTTACCTTCTTTTTCTTTTATTGCTCTTATCTCTTTGCCAGAGGTAATAACTCCATCACAACCTGTTTCAGCAGCCATTTTAGCTCTATGAAGCACCAATTCCTCTGTTTTAAGACCAACTCTTGTTTCTAATGGGTCCAAAGCACCAAGGTTGGTTAAGAGGGTTACAGCAAGAATTTTTAAGGGGTTTGCACCTTTCCCTTCAACTGCTCCAAGCATAACCTCTCTATTAGCGTGGACTGTTAAAAAATCTACTCCCATATCAGATACCTGTTTTACAGCGTCTCTGACAGTTGCTTTTATATCAAAAAATTTTAAGTCAAGAAAAACTTTTTTACCTTTTTTAAGTAACCATTGAACAAAATCAGGACCTGCTGATGTATGAAGAATTATACCTACTTTAAAAAAATTGACTAAACCATCAAGTTCATTAACAAAAGTTTCAGCTTTATTTCTATCAGTAAAATCGAGTGCAAAAATCAATCTATCTGACGGGTTAACCTTGTTGTTCATTTTTCTTCCTTAAGTTTTTCGCTCCAAACTTTTATAAAATACTCTAACGACCTATCATAAGTTTTTTCTGCTTCAGAGGGAAAAAGGCAGCCTGGCAACTCTCTATTCCTCCAATGAGAAGATATACATTCGCAACATACACCCCTTTTACTACAAGATAAGTAGGTGCAACTACAATTCTTTAGGTTTTTCTCCTTATTAACACATTCTGCCACTCTTTCTCCTTTGTTTACATATCATTCTGGACTTGAGTTGGAATCTCTCACAGAGGGGGTTATTTACATTTTGCCATTATTGTTACGTCTTCCGTTTTTTCTTAAGTTGCTAACAGCCTCTCCACCTGCGCTACAATGCAAGCTTCGGCGGATAAACCTCATCCCATTAACCTCTTTGCAAACTCTTGGGGACTTACTACCCCAAACATCTCCTAAGGGTATAAGGCAAAAACATAGTATTTCCCCCACCCCTCCTCTCCTCTGGGAGATAGGAATAAAAGGTGAGGGGGTCTTTTGTCTTTACGCATTTCTTTTTTAAAACATAACCATAAAAAACCTTTATAGTTCTTAGTTTATTATAACCTTTATTACTGCTTTTTAAAACTTTTTTTGATTTTACAAGGTCATTATTCTATACTTAATATATCAAAACAGAAAGAAGTTTTACAACAATACCACAAAAAAAATGAAAGCTCTCGTCAAAACAAAAGCAGAACCAGGATTATGGCTCAAAGAGGTTCCTATACCTCAAGTAGGTATAAACGATGTCCTTATAAAAATAAAAAAAACCGCTATATGCGGAACAGATATACATATCTACAATTGGGACTCTTGGTCTCAAAAAAATGTACCAATACCTACAATTACTGGGCACGAGTTTTCTGGAGCGATAGAAGCAGTTGGAAGTAATGTCAAAGACTTTAAACCGGGTGATATAGTTAGCGGAGAAGGTCATATAGTTTGTGGTAGATGTCGTAACTGTCTTGCAGGGCGTAGACATTTATGTAAAGATACTTCGGGTATTGGAGTAAATAGAGATGGCGCTTTTGCTGAGTATCTTTCTATTCCTGTCACCAATGTCTGGCACGCAGACCCTTCTATCCCTCTTGAAATTTTATCTATATTTGACCCTTTTGGAAATGCTACACACTCAGCTCTATCTTTTGATGTTCTTGGCGAAGATGTTCTTATCACTGGAGCCGGTCCTATTGGTATTATGGCTGCGTCTATTGTAAAACACGCAGGAGCAAGATATGTCGTGATTACAGATATTAACCCTTATCGGCTTGAACTTGCACGTAAAATGGGAGTATCTATTGCTCTTGATGTAAGAAACGACAGCATAAAAAATACACAGAAAACCCTTGGTATGAAAGAAGGGTTTGATGTTGGACTGGAGATGTCAGGCAGTGCTTCTGCTCTCCAAGAAATGCTACCCAATATGTGCCACGGAGGCAAGATAGCTCTTTTAGGAATACTTGAACCTGACACTAAAATTGACTGGAATACTGTTGTTTTTAACGGGTTAACCTTAAAAGGTATATATGGCAGAGAAATGTATGAAACTTGGTACAAGATGACTGCTATGCTTCAGACAGGGCTTGATATATCTTCTGTAATCACCCACAGATTCCATTATACTGAATATCTTAAAGGGTTTGAGGTGATGGGTTCTGGTAACTCAGGTAAAGTAATTCTTGACTGGTCGTAAAAGCCCATTCCCTCTTGTAGGTGAATATTATGAAGGTTGTAACCTCAGTATCTTTTACGAAGGTCAGACCTTCGTTTTAATTAAGTGTAGTGCAAAGAAAACACCCCCCATTCCGTCTTTTGTAGTTTATCTTGCGAGCTTTACCCGCCGAAGCCTTGGCGTAGGAGGGGTTTCTTAGCGTGGCAATCTCGCCGAAGGCGGAAAAGGAATGACACTTTTTTGCCCTCTACCCTTGGGTCTTGTCCCGAGTACCCCCGAGGTAGGAGAAGAGTGTTGGTGCGAAGAATAATGAGCATCGTTTGGCAAGGCAGAGAGTCGGTGAACTGCCCTCGCTGACTGAAGCCCGTAGGGCAAGAAAGAGTGAGGGGTTTATCCCGACAGTTTTTCGGAGGGAGGCTGTTAACAACTTAACCAAAAACTAAAGACGTAACAATAAAAATAATGATAACTACGAGGGTTGCCACGTCATTAAGAAGCATTCCTCGCAACGCCAGAAAGCGGCGGATAACAAAATGGAAAACAATATAAAAAAATATTTAACTAACCAACTTGACTCAATAAAAGAAAGCGGACTCTATAAATCAGAACGTATTTTAAAAACCCCTCAAGGCGCAAAAATAAAAGTCGGGGAAAACAAAGAAGTCTTAAATATGTGTGCCAACAATTATCTTGGGCTTTCTTCCCACCCTGATATAATAGAGGCAGCCCATAACGGGCTAAATAAATGGGGATACGGGCTATCTTCTGTTAGGTTTATATGCGGAACACAAGAAATCCATAAAGAACTTGAGTTAACATTATCAGAATTTCTTAAGACAGAAGACACTATTCTCTACTCTTCTTGTTTTGACGCAAACACAGGACTTTTTGAAACTATTCTGTCTGAAGAAGACGCAATTATAAGTGACCAACTCAACCACGCCAGTATCATAGACGGAGTACGGCTTTGCAAAGCCAAAAGGTATAGGTTTAACAACTCTGATATGAACCACCTGGAAGAAAAACTTAAAGAAGCAAAAAATGAAAGATTTCGGCTTATAGCTACCGACGGAGTATTCTCTATGGACGGGAGTATTGCTAAATTAAAAGATATATCTTTTCTTGCTAATAAATATAACTCTATGATAATGGTAGACGATTCTCATGGGATAGGTGTTCTCGGTAAAGAGGGGAGAGGTTCGCACGAATATATGGATGTTATAAAAAAAATTGATATAATCACAGGCACCCTCGGCAAAGCTCTCGGTGGAGCAAGTGGAGGATATACCAGCGGTAGAAAAGAAGTAATAGATATTTTGAGACAACGTTCAAGACCTTACCTCTTTTCTAACTCTCTGGCACCTGTAATTGTAGAAACTTCCCTTAAATCCATAAATATTATATCTTCTTCCTCTATTCTTCGTGACAAACTTATGGAGAACACTAAATATTTTAGAGAAGGGTTATCTACCGCCGGGTTTGACATAAAAGAAGGCGTTCACCCAATAGTACCTGTTATGCTGGGAGAGGCAGTAGTGGCCCAAAAAATGTCAGAAAAACTTCTTGAAAGGGGTATCTATGTAATAGGTTTCTTCTACCCTGTTGTGCCTCATAATACAGCAAGAATACGGGTACAAATATCTGCTGCACATAAAAAAGAAGACCTTGATTTTGCTATTAAGATGTTTTCTGAAGTAAAGAGAGAACTTAATATCTAATTTATCTCCCATTCCGTTTTTGCGAGTGAATACGAAGCAATTCCCTCACAAATTCTGTCGGGATAAACCTCCAAAGGCGGAAAGGAATGGGGGGGGAGTTAGCAACTTAACCAAAAACGAAAGACGGAATGATCAAGGATAAGACTCCCCCTTATATGTCATTCCGGACTTGATCCGGAATCTCGCTTTTATTACTTCTGTTACGTATGTTAGGTGAGAGGTCCTGAAACAAGTTCAGGATGGTAAAATTGGGCGTTTGGGCATAAAATTGGCGAGTAGGGGAACAAAAGGCTTGAACCTTTTGTTAACAGCCCGATTCTTGCTTGAGGTGTAGTAGCACCTCGTAATTCGTTCCTAAACACATACTTTTTTAACGAAAGGAAAGACAAAAAAATAATAAGGATAAATACGAGTTCAAGAAATAAGTTTAGACGTATAGGAAGCAGATTTATAAATTAGGCTTGCACTAATTTGCCTCTCCTCTGGGGGAGAGGAATAAAAGGTGAGGGGGTCTTTTGCTTTTAAATCATTTGATTTTAGGAAGTCTGTTTAAAGCCCTCTCGGGAGTACTCGGGATAATCTCGCCGAAGGCGGAAAAGAAATGGGCTAAGAAAAAAACTAAAAATAGCAGAACATACAAAGTTTTAGGAGGCAGTTATGGGTAGGTCTCTTTTTGCTAATGAAGAAGATATACAAACACAGGTTATATCACGAAGAAAAGATTTTGAATTATTGTTTGACGGATTCAAAAAAATGTACGCCGTATCTTATGTGGTATCATCTGATCTACTAAACGACTTTTTCAATAAAAGGGGTTATGATGAAATAGAAATTGTTGTTGGCGAAAATATGACTGAACCATTTCTACGACAAGAACTCCAGAACAAACCGGCTGAAATCCTTGAATCTCTCTCTGAATTGGTAATAAAAGGGGCTTTACGTATACTAATACCAAAACGTTCTATCCACACTAAACTTTATATTCTTGAAGGAGCCAACAATTTTAGAATAATACAGACCAGTGCAAACCTCACAGCAACTGCGCGCAAAGGTATACAAATCAACTATGCTTGGTACGCTAACCTTCCACCCAACCACCAATTTATTAAGAAAATCTTTGTAGACTATAATATCCATAAAAAAAATTGCACGTTATTTATGGAAGACCTCGCTTACCTTATTAAAGAAAGAAGTTCAGAGCCCAAAAAAGAGATCCTTGAACTCTGGTTAAAAGGTACTGCTTTACCTCCTCCTGAAGCAGAAGTAGCAAAAATATTGAACGAGTTATCTGCAGACGCTATACTTTCTCCAGCTCCAACTGAAGCAAATATTTTAACTATACATCTTCCAGACACTCCTACTGCAAGAAAAAAAACTGAAGATTTTCTTAAACCGTTATCTCCTTCTTTTACAGAGAAGACAGCCACCTTACCAGCATCTACTTATATAGATAGGGTTCATTCTTCTTATGGAATTCCACTGATGCGCACCGATTATGAAAACAAATGTGTTAAACTTGGATTAAAAGGCGCTATCCATTCTATCTCTGAACCTCCTCAAAATAAATCTGATGTAAATAGTGCTCTTGAACATATTGAAAAATATATCGGAACAGTTGATATTGCTAAAAGTTTTGACCCAATGTTTGCTAAAACAAGTATGTTTGAAGCATTGCTTTATACTTTTTTTGCTCCTTTTGCAAGCGAATATATGAGAATGAAACGTCAAACATACGGGCAAGCAGACCCAAAAGGACCACGTTTTCTTTATATCTACGGACCTTCACAGAACGGTAAGACTACTTTTTTCCGTTTCGCTCTAAAAATGATAACAGGACACGATATAGAAACGTTACGGAGAGAAGAGTTCACAAAAAATCGTATAAAAGGGGTCTCTTCTATAGGCACATTATTTCCACTTATATTTGATGATGTTGAGTTTTCTGGTAAACCTTGGGTACCTGATATAATGAAATCTTATTGGGAAACGTGGTGGACAGAAAAAACAGAACAACCGCAGATAATGTTCTCCTCAAACGAGCCACGAATGAAAGATTGGGCAAGGTCACGTGTCAAAAGAGTAGATTTTGATGTTCAATTCATATCAAGCGAAGAAGAAAAAAGAAACCTTAAAGAAATTCTTGAGTATGAAAACAGGCTATTTCGATGGTTTTCTTATATTTATATTGAACTATACAAAAAATTAGAGTTTTCTGACGATGAGTTATATTTATCTCGGGCTGTAATGCTTAAATTATACGAATTTGCAGGACGTAAAAGACCAAAATTTTTTCTTGATAAACCGGTTGAGAAACGTTATGACTTAGGTAAAAAACGGTGGGCAGACCTTCTCTATAATAGACGACAAGCAAAACTAACAAGAGAAGAAGAGAGAATACTTGTGAAATTTACAGGCGATATGCAGTTTTGGGAGATACGCCGTTTTGAAGGGTACCTCCCGCCAACCGTAAAAGCTCGTCAAGAAGGACAAACAATCATTATTGAAACGCCTGCAGAATTTGATTTATGGTGTCCGCCAACTAAAAAAAGATTGAGGTTCTGGCGTTATAAAACCCCAAAGGTCGGACCTTCGGAAGGCGCTTTTTATTGTCATTCCGGATCAAGTCCGGAATCTCGTTTTTTACGTAATGCACTCTCTTTGTCCTCTACCCTTGGGAGAGAAGCATCAAGGATGAGGGGGGGAGTTAGCAACTTAACCAAAAACGAAAGACGGAATGATCAAGGATAAGACCCCCCTTCATATCGTTCCTGTCATTCCTTTTCTCCTCTCCATTTGGGAGAGGAGAAAGTGAGTAGATTACTTATTTAAGTAGAGACACTATCAATTCTGATACTGAATTTGGGTCCATTCCTTCTTTTTTGAACAGGTAATCTGGTGCACCTGAACTTCCGTATTCTTTAACACCAAGTTTTTTGAAAGTACCTGTATATTTTTTCTCAAGAAGGTATGAAGCAACCGTTGCGCCCAGCCCTGTGTCTATATGATGGTCTTCCATTGTTAGTATTAACCCGCTTGAAATTGCTTTATCAATCACTTCTTTATCTACAACAAGAGGGCAACTCATATTTATAACTCCAATATCTACCCCCTTTTCTGATAAAATTTTTGCGGCTTCTAACGCTCTTGGGACCATGCACCCCATAGTGATTATATATCCTTTCGCCCCTTCTTTAAGAATATCTGCTTTACCATACTCAAACTTATATTTTTCGTCAAAGTATATTGCTCCATCACCTTTGGTAACAGTTGACACCTTAGAACGCCCCATCCCAACAAACCAGTTGCCAGGTTGACCTGATATATTTCTTATTACTCTATCTGTCTGGTTAGGGTCGGCTGGAATAACTATTTTAAACCCATAAAGATTTCTTAAAAGCCCAACATAATTGATACATTGGTGAGTCTTACCATCTTCCCCTACATCAAGACCTATATGAGTACATACAAGTTTTAGGTTTGTTCCGTTCTGGTCGTTAAGACGTGCTTGGTTAAATGTTTCATCTACTCCAAAAACACCAAAATCAGAGAAGAAACTTATAACATTATCAACAGATATAGCGCCTGCCATTGTTGCTGTATGGTGTTCTTGTACACCTACCTGAAAGAACCTTTCGGGGAACTCTTTTTCAAATAAATCTGTCTTTACAGACGTTGCCAAGTCGCAATCAAAAACAGTAATAGGGTAATTTGTGTTATTTACGTTTGCTTTTGCTACATCAAGAAGGGCTTTACCGTAAGCGCTACGGTTATCGTTTTTTTCATCTGCCTTATATACAACAGGGGTTCCTTCCTCTAATGCAGGGTTATATGAAAATTTCATTTCGGGATATTCCCATTTTTTATTTCTTAATTCTTTATATTTATCTAAAGTTGGAGTTAACCCCAATTCTGACATAGCTTGTTTATAGGTTTCTTCATCCAAAGTTTTACCGTGATACTGGTATTTATGTTCCATAAAAGATACGTTTTTACCTAAAACAGTATTGGCAATTATACAGACCGGTTTAGGTATATCTAAAGATTTTTTTACTGATGTATATAAATCCTGGAAATCGTGTCCGTCTGCTTCAAGAACTTCCCAGCCGTCCGATTTGTAATTCTCGGCTATCTGGCAAGGCATAACAACATCTGTTTTCCCGCTTATCTGTATATTGTTATAGTCAACAATAACTGTAATATTGTTTAGCCCATACTTGACAGCAAACCTGCGAGCTTCAGATATCTGCCCTTTGGTATGTTCTCCATCGCTCATTAAAGCAAAGGTATGGGTATCTCTATTATGGACTCTATCTCCCAGAGCAAACCCACAAATAGCAGATAATCCCTGCCCTAAATTACCTGTCCCCCACTCTACGCCGGGAACCTTTCTTACTACGTGACCTTCAAAGATGCTTCCTGAAAGCCGAAAGGTTGCCACAGCCATATCTATATCAAAAAAACCCAACCTTCCGAGAGCAGAATAAACGCCAGGGGAGGTATGCCCGTGGCTAACAACAATTTTATCTCTACAAGGGTCATCCACCCTGTCTGGTGAAATGTTTGCGTAAGAAAAGACGGTAAGGAATATATCTAACGACGACATAGACCCACCAGGGTGTCCTGAATTAGAAAGGGTTGTCATAGTAAGGATATCCCCTGCACATAACCTGCTAAGTTCGTTAAGTTTTGATATTTCAACATCTGTCAATCTTTCATTTTTAAATCTTTTCATTAAACTCCCTCCTGATTTTATTACTATATTTTTTACAACAATATTTCCATTATTATAAGCCATTTTCTTTTATAATACCAATTTTGGTGAGTTAACAACGTTTTAGAAGTTTATGGAAACTTTCTATTATTACAAAAACAGCAAGCACAACAAGTAAAAGAGAGACATTAGCAAGAAGAAAACTCTTATGCCTGTAAAACCCCTGCATCTGGTAAAGTAGTGCTACTACCGTTGTAATAAACATAAATATTGCAGGCACAAAGGTTATTAGAGAAAATTTCTTTCTACCTAAAAGAAACATTCCAGCAACAAATAGGGCTATTGCTGCAACAAGTTGGTTTGCCGCTCCAAAAACAGGCCAGAGTTTCTGCCAGTTACCAAAAGCAAGAGTACCGGCTACAATAACAATAACCAAAGTAGCAAGGTACCTATTCTTAAAAATTTTAATATTCCAACTTTCACCCATAAGTTCGTGAGAGATATATCTGGTTATCCTTGTTGCTGTATCAAGAGTTGTAAGCACAAAAGCGTTTATCATAACAACAGCTATAATTTTACCAATAGCAGGGTTCAATATTTTAGAAGTTATCTGCCCATACCCAGTAGCAAAAGTACCTATCCAATTACCAGACTTCATCAGTTCAGGGTAATTAAGTAAAGAACCGCTCTTGTTCCAATGTAGCCCCGCACATACACACAAAAGAGCAAGTATAGATAAAAATCCTTCCGTTAGCATACCTCCATAACTTATTTTTTTTGCATCAGTTTCGCTAGTAATCTGTTTTGATGTAGTTCCGCTTGCTACAAGACTGTGGAAACCGCTAATAGCGCCACAAGCAATCATTACAAACATCATAGGCCATAGGTAACCGTCTTTAGGTGAAGAAAAAGAGATATATGCTGGCGCTGTTATATTGGGACGAGAAAGAAGTAGCCCCGCATATCCAAACAATAGCCCAAAAAGAAGGATAAAGGAAGACAGATAGTCACGCGGTTGAAGAAGGAGATTTACAGGAATAATACTTGCAACAAAAGAGTATAAGAGAAGTATAAGTATCCAGGTTTTGACAGGGGAGTAAAACGGAATAGATACAGGGAATTTACTCCCAAGCACAAAGGTAATTAACAATAGCAGTACAGACAAAACTGTTGCATTTATATAAGAATATTTGAATTTATATACAAATACTCCAAAGATGACTGCTATCAGTATAAGCCCAAAGGTTGGTATAACAATGGACGGTTCTTCTACAAGAGTATTGGCTGTAACAGAAGCAAAAACCGCAACTACCAACACCAGAGTCAACCAGAGAAAGATAAGAAATATAATCTTACTTTTTCTGCCCATCACCGATTCAGTTATCTCTCCAAAAGACCCACCTTTATGTCTCAAACTTAAAATAAGAGAAGAAAAATCGTGAACTCCCCCTAAAAAAACTGAACCAAGTAATAGCCACAGAGCAGCCGGTAGCCAACCCCATAACATACAGGCAATCACAGGACCCAGTATTGGACCTGCACCTGCTATCGAAGCAAAATGGTGTCCGAAAAGGATTGACCAGTGTTTAACAGGAACACAGTCAACTCCATCAGGGCATTCAATAGCGGGAGTTTTTCTTTCAGGTGAAACATCCCACAACCGTTCAAGTTTTCTGCCCATAAAACGGTACGAAAGCAGAAAAAACAGAAGCGAAAACCCCGCCAAAAAAAGGGAATTCATAGTTGTTATTATCCTTCTTTATTAAGCAAAATCTCCCAACGTTTATCTACTTCAGCCTGTAGTTCTGCAAGAAGTTGTTCGTTAGATGGTTTCAAAAGATGGTCAAACCTTCTCTGGAGTTTAAACCAGTCAGCAATGGGTTTCTTTTCTCTTGGTTTATAATTGATTTTATATTTTCCTTCTACCACTTCATATAGGGGCCATATACAGGTTTCAGCAGCCAACCTTGATATTTCCATTGTTAGCGCTGGGTCATGAGGCCAGCCCAATCTACAAGGTGTTAGAACATCTATATAGGTAAACCCATCAAAAGTTATTGCTTTTTCAACCTTATTTGTTAAATCCCTCCATCTACCAGGAATTGAAGTTGCTACGTAAGGGATATTGTGAGCCACCATTATAGATGGAAGGTCTTTCTGAAACTGTATCTTTCCAGGAATAACTTTCCCAGAAGGAGTAGTTGTTGTGCTTGCAGCTTTAGGGGTAGCAGAAGAACGTTGTATACCAGTGTTCATATAAGCTTGGTTGTTACAACACACATATAACACTTTATGACCTCTTTCTGCTGCGCCTGAAAGTGCCTGTAGCCCTATATCATACGTTCCGCCATCTCCACCGAAAGTAAGAAAAACAACATCTTCGTCTATCTTGCCTTGTTTTTTTAGTGATTGGTAAGCTGCCTCTACTCCGCTAATTGTAGCAGCAGCGTTCTCAAACGCTGAATGTACCCAAGGCACATTCCATGAAGAGTAAGGGAAAATTGTACTTGCTACCTCCATACATCCAGTAGCATTACAAGCTATAAAAGGTTTATCTATAGCAAGAGTAACCAACCTTGCCACTATCCCTTCACCACAACCAGCACATAACCTATGACCTGAAACAAATTTTTCTTCTCTTTGAGCAAGTTCTTTTATACTTGGCATTATTCTTCTCCTTTACTCCTAAGCAACAAGGAGTAATTTTCAACTTTATATTAAGGGCAGGAATATTAAATATTGCCTGTTCCCGTTTCTTTATACAATCCGTCTACCTAACAATTTCTGTAACTCAGAATCTGCTGGGTTGATTTCTAACTCATAGCCTTCCCACTGCTCGTAGTGCATATCAAACAAGCTTGTCGGATGGGTCTGCTTATATATTCTTGGAGGAAACTCGCCATTTCCTCTCTGTATCCTAATTCTGGTAAAAGGAGGCGTAAGTTTTTCTTTTGTAAAACCAAAATCCTCTTTTTGAGCTCTCTCTATTGCTCTTTTAGTTCCCTCTTTTATTCTTCTGCGGGCTTCTTGTGGGTGTAAATGTATTGCTGATTTATTATGTTGCCTATACACATCACCAGGTAGATGATTACCAGAGGTAGTCTGAGTTCCTCTTTTAACTGCTACTGTTTCTATACCAGGCACAAGGTTTTCTGCTTCAAGACAGAATGCTTTACATCCTGATGCAAATATAACCCTAATACCAAGTTCATTTGCAGTAAAAACAAGGTCTCCATATTCACCTACAGGAATACCATTAAACGTCTGCACCACAACCCCCATATTACCTGTATGGCACAGATGCCCTCCGATAGTACCAGCCATAGGGTGTTGACCTATAAAAGCCATATAATCAAACTTTTTATCGTCCATACTAAAAGTACCTCTACGCCCTTCAGGCCAAAAACAGGAAAATTCTGCTTTAGGATGTAACAAACTTCTATCAATTGTTCCGCCGCCACCGTGCCCATCAGAAACAAGTATCTCAGTAGCGCCTCCTTCAAGAAACCCTTCTATAGCGGAGTTGATTTCCATAGTAAGAAGTTCTCTTGCCTTAAGGTAATGAGCACCCCCAGGCAAACACCAGTTGTTTGAATCCAACACTCCTGCGACTCCTTCCAAATCAGTCATTATGAAAACCTTCATTTCTCTCTCCTATATAGTTTTTCTATTCTCTTAAACCAATATATTTAAGGGTATACTCTTTTTTACCTGCTTCCGCTATTTTTAAAAGTTCAGTGTAAATATACTCAATATCTTCCATTGTTATATCTCTTCCACCAAGACCATAAATATAGTCTGTTATTATAGGTTTTTCTTCTGAATCATAAAGAGCTGCACACACTTCTGGATATAAAGGACCTGAAACACCGCTCATTCCTTCAGCCCTATCCATTACTCCAAGAGCCTTCACCTTTGAAAGAGCCTTAGCTAACTGTTCTGCTGGGAAAGGTCTATACACTCTCAGTTTTAATAGTCCTACTTTTTTCCCTTCAGCTCTAAGTTTATCAACAACCTCTTTTGCTGTTCCGGCCGTTGAACCAAGAACCAGGATAGCGACCTGTGCATCATCAAGTTTATACTCTTCAAAAAAACCGTACTCTCTACCAAAAGTTTGACCAAATTCTTTTCCTATTTCTGGAATAACTTTTAGAGCATTAAACATCCCTTCAGCTGACTGTCTTTTATGTTCAAAATAGTAGTCCTGCAAATCCAATGCCCCTATAGTTATAGGTTTTTTTTCTTTTAAACTCTTTATAAGGTTCTCTCTTTCTGGTGGCTCTTTAACAAATTTCTGAACATCTTCATCAGAGAGCATCTCAAGAGTTTCAAGACAATGGCTTAATATAAAACCATCGGTGGTTGCCATTACTGGTAACTTAACATCAGGATGTTCTGCTATTCTTACTGCTTGAATCAGGTTGTCATAAGCTTCCTGTACATTTTCAGAAAAAAGTTGTATCCAACCGCTATCCCTTGCACCCATACCATCTGAATGGTCACAATGTATATTGATAGGGGCAGATAACGCCCTGTTAACAACCGACATAATTATTGGAAGCCGTAATCCAGAAGCAATATATAACATCTCCCACATAAGAGCAAGTCCCTGGGAAGAGGTGCCTGTCATTGTTCTTATACCAGCAGTACTGGCTCCAATACAAGCGCTCATAGCGCTATGTTCACTTTCTACTGCTACAAATTCTGTCTTAACCAATCCATCGGCAACAAATTGTGAAAAAATCTGTACTATTTCTGTTGCCGGAGTAATAGGATATGCTGCTACTACATCAGGGTTTATCTGACGCATAGCCTCTGCAAAAGCTTCATTCCCCGTTTTGGCTACTTTCATTTTTCACTCCCTTATCCATTTTTGATTTTAATTTATCTAAATTCGTTTTAAGATTTTCAAGAATAGATATCATATCATCTATTTTTTTTGCGCTTGTCTCCACATCCTTAACAAGAAACTGGTAAGAATCCAACTCTGATTCAAGTTGAGAGATTTTACTGTTTAGTAGAGCTTTTTCTTTGCCAGCAGTTGCGTGTCGAGCTATAAACGCTACCCAACCTGACAATATTAAAACCAAAGCTATCCATTTAACAGCACTTTTCATTTATCTTCTCCCTGGTCATCAACCATATCTATTGCATCTTTAGGACATTCATAAGCACATATACCGCACCCTTTACAGTAATCATAATCAAACCTTACAAATTTGCTTGTCTCTTTATCAACAACAACCGCTCCATCAGGGCAAGAAACCCAACAGAAAAGACAATGTATACATTTTTCAGGTATATGAATAGGTTTAAGGGTTCTCCAATTACCAGTTTTAAACTTTAATGATGAACTTCCTTCAAGTACATCACCTTCTGGAAGTTCTTTCCACGTTGCTTTTTTTTCTTCCATTTTAAGCTCCTTTAACCTCGTTATAAGCTCTTTCTATTGCTTTAAGATTACCATCTACAATCTCTGGTCTGTTTCTAAACTTTGCTGACAATTTCTTTTTTGTATCTTCAAGTAGGGCACCTATCTCTAACATACCTGTTATCTTTGTAAGAGCGCCTATCATAGGTGTGTTAGGGATGTTTCTACCTATGGTTTCTGTTGATATAACAGAAGCGTTTACTGTATATACTTTCCCTTCATAACCGAGCTTCTTTTTCATCTCTTCAGGAGATAAAGGAGTGTTAATAATAAGTATCCCCTTTTCTTTGTCAAGCCCCTTTGTTACATCAACCTGCCCAACCAGAGTTACATCAAGGACAAGAACCACATCTGGTTCTTCAATCCCAGAATGTATTCTTATCGGTTTTTCGCTAATTCTATTAAAAGACTGAACAGGAGCACCCATTCTTTCAGGTCCATATTCAGGGAATGCCTGTATATATTTACCTGTGGACAAAGCCGCATCTCCAAACAACAGAGCAGCTGTTTTGGCTCCTTGCCCTCCTCTGCCATGCCATCTAACCTCAAACATTTCTTTCATATTATCTCTCCATCTGTGTTATGTTAATATTTGTTAATAACTAATAATTAGTAGTTTATATAAAGATTAGGTAGAAGTTTTCTGGTAAAAAAGCATCCAGATTTTTATGGTGATAATTTCCAATATAGCAATCAGGCATAACAAGAACAACTGAAATAACAACCCCTTCTCATTATACAATTTAAGTAGAAAAAAAGCAAATACCCATAAAGGTAATACCGAAAATATCAGTATAATAGATGTGGTAAGATTTTTTCTTAAAACTTTGACACTTTTTTTCATAGCAGACAAGACTGGAACATCATCAACAACTATTACGAAAGGGGTAAGAAAAGTTAATAGAACAAGATATACTGGAAATGAAAGCCATACAATTGTTATAAGCATAACAAGAGTAGATTTTACAAGAGACGCATTTTTTACAACCTCTATCATTCCAAATCCAAAACTCATTATAATGATAGCAACCAGACCTACAAACATTTTGTAGAGCAACATCCTTCCAAAAAAAAGTATACTGTTTTTAAACAACTGCCCAATATTTAAGGTACCCTTTAATAAAGATTCTTTCAAACCATTATATGCGCAGATAGTTATGTAATTTTCCATAAAAAGAAAGAATACCTGAAAAATAAAGATATGCTCTTCTCTAAGTGGAATGGATAAGATAAACCGAAACAATATTAGATAAAGCAGAACAATAAGCGCAAGCAGGAGTTCATTTTTTCTAACCAAAAAACCTGTTTTTAACAACCTTAACCAATTAGCCATTTTCTTGCTGTTTTATATAGTCAACAACCCAGGGTAACACATTGTTGACATCAATTGGTATCAACCTATTTTCTCTCCTTATTTTAATTTCTACCTTACCTTCTGAAATCTTTTTACCTACAACCACCCATAAAGGTATTCCAGTAAGGTCGGCATCAGCAAATTTAGCACCTGTACTCTCGGCTCTATCATCTAAAAGCACCTCTATACCTTCAGATACTAAAGAAGAGTAGAGATTCTCTGATATTTCCATTATATCAGTGTTTTCCACATTCACAGGAAGCACCAGAACCTTAAAAGGAGCTATATTTAAGGGCCAGACAATACCTTTCTCATCAAAATTCCCCTCAATTGTTGCAGCAACAATTCTACTAACCCCTATTCCATAACATCCCATAACCATAGGTTTTTGGGTCCCGTCTTTATCAACAAAAAACGCTTTCATTGATTCACTATACTGAGTACCAAGTTTAAATATATGACCTACCTCAAGTTCAGGACATTCCCCTTGTGCAAAAAATTCCTCTGAAAACTTACCACCTATAACACCTGAATCTGCTTGCTGTATAGTAAACTTTAGTCCGCATGCCGAAAAAATATTCTGGTAAGCTACTTTCATTTTAGAGTAAGTTTCATCTAAACCATTAGTATTTATATCAAAACTATAAGCGTCTTTCATCAAAAACTCTCTTGAACGAACTATCCCAAAGCGAGGTCGCATCTCATCACGAAATTTTGTTTGTATTTGGTATAAAGTGACAGGTAACTGTTTCCAAGACTTGATGTTTTTTCTAACAATATCTGTTATCACCTCTTCGTGGGTAGGTCCAAAAAGCATAACCCTGTTATGCCTATCGGTAAACCTTATCATTTCTTCACCCATCAAATCTAACCTACCGCTCTCTTTCCAAAGGGTTGCTGGTTGAAGTGCTGGCATAAGCAACTCCACCGCTCCTGCTTTATTCATCTCTCTTCTTACAATTCCTTCCACATTCCTCAACACCTTATATCCTGCCGGTAGATACGAGTAAACCCCTGACGATGTTTTATCTATAAGTCCTGCCCTCGACATAAGTTTATGGCTTATTGTTTCAGCGTCTTTTGGGGCTTCTTTTGATGTTGGCATAAAGTACCCTGTCCATCTCATTTTGCTCTCCTCTTTTTTTATAAATATTTCAATTATGATACAATCATTCCCCTTTTATTTCAAATTTATGTGTATTATTTATTGTTCTTATTGGAGGTTTATCCCGAGTACCTCCGAGGGAATTGCTTCACCTGTTCTTTTGCTTTACGCCCCATTTTGTCATCCTCTATACAGCGGTAGTAAAAACGAGATTCCGGCTCAAGTCCGGAATGACAAAAAGGGGCACCCTAACAAAAAACGGGAGACGGAACAATAAAGACAAAACGTAAAAGCCCCCCTCACCCTTGGTCCCTCTCCCCTATGGGTAGAGGGCAAAGAGAGAGAATAGACATCACATACTTTTTTACACTAATTCTAAGTAAAAATATAACTATATTTACCGAATACTTACTTTTTATGGTATAATAGTAAGTTATGAGTAAACAAATTAAAAATTTTTCTATTATAGCCCATATAGACCACGGCAAATCAACACTTGCAGATAGGCTTCTAACCTACACCGGAACCGTTGAGCAGAGGAAGATGAAAGAACAGGTTCTGGATACAATGGATATTGAAAGAGAGAGAGGTATCACTATCAAGGCACAAGCCGTTAGGATGGAGTATAAAGGTTATATACTAAACCTTATAGATACTCCTGGTCATGTTGACTTTGCTTACGAAGTTTCTCGTTCTCTTGCTGCCTGTGAAGGTGCAATTTTGCTTGTGGACGCAACCCAAGGTATCGAAGCTCAAACGCTTGCTAACGCTTATTTAGCAGTAGAAAACAACCTTGTTATTATTCCTGTCATAAACAAGATAGACCTACCAGCTGCCGACCCAGATAGAATAAAAGAAGAGTTCAAAAAGGTTTTTGGGATACCGTCTGAAGAGGTTCTGCTTGTATCAGCTAAAACAGGCGAAGGAGTGGAGGAGATTCTTAGTGCTATCATAGATCGGGTTCCATCTCCTACCATAGAAAAAGATTCTTGTTTGCAAGCCCTCATCTTTGATTCTCATTATGATTCTTTTAGAGGCGTTATTGCTCGAGTAAGAGTTTTTAATGGGGAAATAAAGAAAGGTATGTTTATAAGGATGATGAGCACAGGTAGAAAATTTGAGGTTCAAGAAGCAGGGTATCTAAGGTTAGGACCTATCCCCTCCCAAACAATATCTTCTGGAGAGGTAGGGTATGTCATTGCAGGGATTAAAGATGTTAGAGATTGTAGGGTGGGAGATACTATTACTGATGATGTGCACCCTGCAAAAGAAGCTTTGCCTGGATATAAACGTATGAAACCTATGGTGTTTTGTGGGTTCTACCCTATAGATGGGCAAGACTTTGATATGCTTAAAGACGCTATGGGTAAATTACAATTAAATGACGCTTCTTTCCACTACGAACAGGAAACATCTTCTGCTCTTGGTTTTGGTTTCCGTTGCGGTTTTCTTGGACTTTTACACCTTGAAATTGTTCAAGAACGGATGGAAACAGAGTTTAATCTAAACATTATTGCCACAGCTCCAAGTGTGGTATACAGAGTTACATTAAAAAATAAGAGCATTAAAATGGTTGATAACCCATCATCGCTACCTCCTACAACAGAAATAGAGACCATTGAAGAACCTTACTGCCGTTTAACTATTCTTTCTCCATCCGAATATACTGGAGCAATAATGCAACTTGTAAATGAGAAGAATGGTGATTTTATTTCTACAGAATATCTTGACCCTACAAGGGTAATGCTTGTTGTTGAAATGGCTCTATCTCGAATTATTGTTGATTTTCACGATATGCTAAAAGCTTGCACAAGAGGCTATGCTTCGATGGATTACGAAATTATAGGTTACAGAGTATCTAACGCTGTTAGGATGGATATACTTTTAAATTATGAGCAAGTGGATGCTTTAAGTTCTATTGTATCAAGAGAGCAAGCCCAGTATGTAGGGCGAGCCCTTGCTGCCAAACTACGCACTTTAATCCCGCGCCACCAGTTTGAAATCCCTATTCAAGCAGTTATAGGAAGTAAAGTTGTAGCAAGAGAAACCATACCGCCTGTCCGTAAAGATGTTCTACAAAAATGTTATGGTGGAGACATTTCAAGAAAAAGAAAACTGCTCGAAAGACAAAAAGAAGGTAAAAGCAGAATGAAAAGAATTGGTAGCGTAGATATTCCTCAAGAGGTGTTTCTTGCCGTTCTTAAAATAAATAGATAATAAAAAAACTATGACAGGCCTTTATATACACATACCTTTTTGTGTAAAAAAGTGTGCCTACTGCGATTTTGTATCATACACGGGGTATGAAAACCAAGTTTTTAACCAATACTCAGAGGCTCTCTGCACAGAACTAAAAATAAGAGAAGATATTCTTTCAAAAGGTATTTCTACCATATACATCGGTGGAGGCACTCCAAGCCTACTTTCTCCTTTACATATTGAAAAAATTTTTTCATCTATAAACAAAATATCCCCCCTACTTTCACCTAATATAGAAATAAGTATAGAGGTGAACCCTGCAACTGCAGATATCACAAAATTGAAAGACTTCAAACAGTTGGGTATAAACCGTATATCATTGGGAGTTCAAACTTTTAATAATAATATTTTAACTAAACTTGGAAGAATTCATTCAAGTGAAGATACCTTGAAAACTTATAAAGAATGTAGGCAAGCCGACTTTAAAAATATCAGTATAGACCTTATGTTTGCTCTACCAGGACAAACAATAGAGTTATGGAAACAAGATTTACAGAAAGCCATATCTATGGAATTACAGCATTATTCCATTTATAATTTACAGATAGAAGAAGGAACACCATTCTGGGAAGAAAAAGAAAAAGGGAACCTCAATCTACCTTCAGAAGACCAAGATGCTGATATGTATATTTATGCAGTTGAATTCCTCTTAAAACAGAAGTTTTACAGATACGAAATTTCTAATTTCGCAACCATAGGAATGGAATGTAAACATAATGTAAACTATTGGGAAAACGGCAACTATATAGGTGTAGGGGTTGCTGCCCATTCCCATTTTAACGGTAAAAGATGGGCAAACACCACTTCTCTTAAAGATTATCTTGCAACCCCTTCAAAATCTATTGTTGAATATACAGAAGGTTCTACCCTTTCAATTAAAGAAGAGACCATATTTTTAGGGCTTCGTATGTCAAAAGGGGTTGATAAAAAAAATTTTATAGGATATGAAAAACAGGTGAATAAACTTATTCAAAACCATCTTTTAGAAGAGACAGGCACAAGGTATAGATTAACTTCTCAAGGAATTTTACTGGCAAACAGAGTTCTTAGCGAGTTTATTTAATATTTTACTAAAAAGGGGGACAATATGAGACTTTTTCACAAGTTTATTTATATGCTAACCTTATTTACAATCTTCTGTGTTTTATGTCAGAACCTTTCTGCTGACAGTTCAACTAACGGAAAGAATGAAGCATTTCGAATAAAGTTTGACATAACATCCAAAACCGGTTGGGGAGGGTCGAGAGGAGGTGTGTATACCGATTTTTCATATAACGACCAGACAGGTATAGCATCTTTTGCTTTACTTTGTAGTTGGCAAGGCATCACAAAACAGGTAGAACTAACTCCCGGCCATTACATTTTGCGAGCAGTAGCAAAAACAAATTCTCATTCCGCAAAACTTTTTGTAGACAAACAACCTGTTGCTACTGGTGATATATTTGTTATGCCGATAGGGATATCTGAGGAATTTCGAGAAATTATTCTTCCTTTTTATGTAGAAGGAACAGAGAAGAAAAAGTATTACACAGGTATTGCACGGGCTTATGGAGACCCTGCTAAACATAGAGCTGTAGTTCAAGTTAAAGAAATAGAAATAGTACGACTCGGAAATACTGTGTTACCTGATGATTGGACTTCAAAAACATCAACCAGCATAATCCACGGTCTTGATACTCTAAAAAAAATATCCCACCCAGATAGACCTGGAAAGGTTATTTTTAAAGACTCTTTTATTGGTACAGAGTTATGGCTTATGACTCAAGGTGGGGAAGTCAATCTTTCATACTCAGGTTCTCAAGATTTCAGTAATGAAGGTAAATATTTTTTTGCAGGCAAAAGAACCCCTGGCGATATCATAAGAACCGACGGCACTTTCCGCCATAGGTCTGCTAAACCAAAAAGTTGGGCAAACAGGATTCCGTGGCTATTTCCATGGGAAGAAAAACGGCTTCCCGAAGGAAGCGACCCTTCTGAATGGATAAATGTATCAAGAAGTTTTTCTACTCAAACATTTTTGAACCTTGAGACAGGCAAGACCCATATTATAAATCTACCCCAAAAAGAAGGTTGGCAAATTATCAAACGACCTTCAGAAGACGGAGGTAGAGGACCTCGTCTAAAATATATTACGCACGAAATTCTTGTATGGCAATCAGAAGATAGAAAAGAGTTTGCTTTATCTGATATTGAAGGTAATAATTTCCGTTCTTTCAAAGTCAAAAGTATCTCCAAAAACCCTGAACAAGACATTGTTTATCCGGCAGGAGAAAAAAACCGTGATTATTTAGCAATGAATTCCGTTTGGGGTAAATCAGGGAATAACTGGGCAAATGCGGTTGATAAAAACGGTATAAGATACTTTCTTTTTGAGATTAACCGTAACAAATTTCTTACAGACGATAACCCTTATCAAGTATGGGCTCTACCTCTTTCTCTTACTGATAAACGAGGACTTATACAAGTAATTCCCACACCTAATATTACACATATACCCTTGACAGGAGATAAACCTATATGGAAAGGCGATACCTGGTGGAACCTTGCAGGGGGTCTTCCCCGTTCAGGAGATAATACTCCTCTTCTGCTTGAAGACAACACTCTGGTACATATGAACGCTTTAGGTATGCATAGCAACTTTTTTGGCACAATTACTGTAAACAACCCTTATAACGGTGAAGTAAAATTTCTTGGCAACTACCCTGGCCTTGACCACATATCTTGGCCTCACGAATTTAGGAGAGATATAGAATTTGCTCTTATATGGTCAAAAAATGTTCCAACAGTCCCAATTGTTATGATAGATCTTGAACACGAAACTTTCTGGGCAGTAGCAATGTCAAACTACTATGACCGCGAAGAACGAGCAAAAAGAGCAGCCAATCTACGCAAATCAGGAACCCCTACTGGTGATAGCAGGTTGCAAGCAAAAACAATATGGTCTATGCCAAACCCAAGCCCTGATTACACAAAAGTAGGGTACGCATCTTCTATGCTTACCGCTGAACGACCAGAATACGAAATAGGAGACACGTATATAGCTGTTGTAAGATACCCTATGCCACCATCAAATCTTAAAATCGTCAAAGGCAAACTCTTATGGGAACAACCTCGTTTTCACGCAGAAATAGAAGGATATAACCTTTACCGTTCAAATGAAAGTGGTAAAAACTACAAGAAAGTTAACAACCAGATAATTACTGAGAACAACTACAATCTATCAAAGAAGGGGTTTTATGTGATGACATCTGTGGAATACTCTGGTTTGGAGAGCAGAATGTTTTCTAATGAGGTTCAACTTGGAAAGAATAATCGTTACAGACATTTTTATGAAGCAGAAACCGGTAAAATAGTAAAACCTATGGTACCTTTTTTTGAACCTAAAGAAGCAAGCAATTCTTATGGAGTTGCTATAACAGACCCAAGCCTACTGTATAAAGAACGATTAAGCGAAAGGTTGTTAAAAGGTAGCGTATCTCTAAAAATACAAATTCCTTACAAAGGGGCTACAAAACTGATGGCACGGGTGCGAGGTATGAGCAGGTTTGAATGTGAAAGTTCTACTACAGGTTGGCCAGAAAAAGAGGAAATTGGCAAAGGAAGTTTTACAGTTAAGGTGAACGGGAAACAGGTAGGTAAAATAGATGTTTCTGAATTTAGGTGGAAGTGGGTAGGTATTGATACTGGTAACATTAATCTTGCAAAAGGTGAATATGAGGTGAGTTTTGAAACGTCAGACTCAAGCATTGCCCTGGATAACATAATGGTCACCAATGACCTAAGATTTACGCCAACCAGCAAGAGCAACTCACCTTCACTTCTCAACGGGGCACCGTCAGGATTGAAAGCAGTAACAACTCTTGTGCAGGGAGAACCATTACAACAAGGAGGGTATAGAGTAAGACCACCTTATGTTAAACTTGTATGGAATGAAGTAAAGGTACCGCAAGGTGTAAGGTACTACAATGTTTACCGTTCTAAAACACCTAATTTAAAAACTACTTCAGCAACTCTTGTTGGAAGTACCTCCACACAAGAATTTTTAGATTCTGTGCTTGAGGCAGGCAATACCTACTACTACAGAGTTGTTGCTGTTGATAATTGGGACAATCGGTCTTCTGATTCTCCTGAACTTACAGTCCTTATACAGTAACAAATAAGTACCCTAAAATAAATAAGTAGTTATATACACCTTGTTTTAGTTACACCTTATTTTTGTAAGGGCTCGTTATCCTTTTTATTTGCAATTTAACTACCAATATAATACAATGTTATAAAACAATTCTACACTTATAATATAGGGAGAATTATGAAAAACTTTGTTAAAAGAGCTATCCATCTTGATTTCCACACAATGCCTAAAATATATGATGTAGGAGCAGAATTTGACCCAAAAGAATTTGCTACAACCCTCAAAAATGCACATATTGATTATATAACTGTTTTTGCTCGTTGTAATCTTGGTTTTACTTATTACCCCACAAAAGTTGGTATTATTCACCCAGGTATGCAGACAAAAGATATGTTAGGTGGTATGGTGAAAGCTTGCCATAAAGAAGGTATTAAGGTTGCTGCCTATATAAACGCCGGGCTTGACCATCAGCACGCTTTATTGCATAGAGAATGGTGCCAGGTAAGCAAAGATGGTTTAGTTTATGATATAAAGTTGGGCGGTTCTTTTTTCAGGAGAATGTGCCTTAATTCCGGATACAGGCAACACCTTCTTTCAATGATAGAAGAGGTTTTAACTAAATACCCCGTAGACGGACTGTTTCTGGACTGTTTTTCAAAGGCTCCGTGTTATGGTGTAGAATGCCTTGAAAGTATGGAAAAACTGGGGATGGATATATCAGATGAAACACAAGTAACAGACTATACTTTTATGCAAACTATGAAATTTCAAGAAGAAGTTGTATCTTTAGCAAAGAAAAAGAGGGGCGACATATTCTTCTGTTTTAACGGGCTACCTTACTCCAGTCAACCCACCCACACAGAGATAGAAGTTCTGCCACCTGCCTGGGGTTACGACTATTTCCCTTGGGCAGGCAGGTATGCCAGAACCCTCAATAAACCTTTTATTAAAATGACAGGCAGGTTCCATAAATCTTGGGGAGATTTTGGAGGGTTAAGACCAGAAGAGTCTCTTCTTTTTGACTGTTATAACGCTATAGCCAACGGCGGTACCTGTTCTATTGGCGACCATATGCACCCGAGAGGAAGACTTGACCCAGAAGTATATCGGGTTATAGGTAACGTATATTCCAAAATAGAAGAACTGGAACCGTGGACATACGGGGCTACTCCTACCTCTGAGATGGCAATCCTATTACCTGAGGCAGAACAATTCCCTGCATTCTTATCTTTTAATGCTCGTAAATCAATTGCAGGAGCAACAAGAATGTTGATGGAATTAAAATACCAGTTTGATATTATTGATAACGAGACAAAAATCTCTTCAAAATATAAGATTATTTTTATACCTGAAGATGTGCTAATCAATAAAAGTTTAAAGAAAAAATTGAAGGAGTATTTATCTCAAGGAGGTTATATTATTAGCGCAGGTTCAGGAGGGTTAGATGAAAACAGAGAAAAATTTGCTCTCGAAGAATATAAACTCTCTTACCTTGGTGAAGAAGAACATAACCCTTCTTTCTTTAAGGCCGAAAAGAAAATTTCTCACGGGCTACCTGATATGTTGATTACAATATATGATAAAGGGGTTGCTATAAAAGCAGAAAAAGGTGCAGAGGTTCTCTGTAAATTGTTCCAACCTTATTTTAATGTTGATTCTTGGGATATGAAACACTGGCATAGATACACTCCCCCAGAAAAAGATACCAAAAGACCAGCTCTTGTTAGATGTGGCAATATATTCCATTTTAGTTTTCCTATATTTTTTGCATACAACAACCACGCTGTGGTGGCTTACAAACAACTGCTCGACAACTGTATAAAGATGGTCTTACCTAAACCTTTAATTAAAGTAAAAAATCTCCCTTCATTCGCCCAAGTTACAGCAACAAAAAAAGATAAATTCCAAGCAGTACATATATTGTCTTATCTACCAGAAAAACGTGGAGAAACAACTCAGATGATAGAAGAACCTATATGTTTAAAAAACTTAACACTTGGTTTGCGTAAAGACGGAAAAGATATAAAACAAGTATATTTAGCACCTTCACGTAAGCCAATAGATTTTAAGGATGACCAAGACTATATTTGGATAAAGATACCTGAAGTAGAAGGGTATAGTTTAACTATTTTTGAATGAAAGAAAGATTAACCTTTTCATTTTGGAGAGGTTTTATATTAAAACCCTCTCCTCAACAATAAGGAGGTAGTAATGAATAAAGTGTTTCAAGTGCCTGATATAGAGTTTGAACAACGGTGGAAAGCTGTACAAGAAGGAGTAAATAAAGCGGGTCTGGATGTACTAATTGCACATTCCAATGAAGCAGATTTTACCCATGTCAGATACCTTTCTAACTATTGGCCTTTATTTGAGTGTGCTGGGGTAGTTATTCCTAAAACAGGAGCACCAGTTCTTCTAATTGGTCCTGAAAGCGGAACTTATGCAGAAGATAAGAGCAAAATTAAAAAGATATACAAGATGATAGAGTATAGAGAAAGTGCAGAACCAGAATATCCAGATATAGAAGTTGATACCTTCCCACAGGTTTTTCAGGAAGTATGTGGAGGTATCCCTCAGAAGATAGGTTTAGCAGGGTATCAGATTTTCCCCTTACCCGTATACGAGAGCATCAAAGCAGCAGCACCCAACGCTACAATAACCAATAGTGGCGACATTCTGGTCAACTTAAGAATGATAAAGAGTGAGGTAGAGATAGAAATACTTAAAGAAGCTTTCAGAATCTCTGAGGTGGCTTTTGAAAGGACTCTTCCTCAAATGAGACCTGAAATGACAGAATTGCAGGTTGTCGGGCTTATTCAGAAAGAACTTTACGCAGAAGGAGCAGAATATGAAGGGCATCCTCAGTACGTTCTTGCTGGAAAGAACTCAAACCACGCTATAGGTAGACCTGGATATGCAAAACTTGGTACGAACAACCTTATACAACTTAATGTTGGAGCCAGAGTTGCAGGGTACTCATCAAGCGTTGGTAGACCAGTATCTATTGGACCAATGACTCCTGATGCAAAAAAACTTGTACAGGCAGGGTTGGATATGCATTTAAAAACTATAGAATGGATAAAACCAGGAATAAAAGCTAAAGAAGTTGTAAGAAAATTCTACGAGTACGGCGAAAAATTGGGAGTAACCAAAAACATCCTGTATGGACCTTGTCACGGACTTGGTATGCTTGAAGTAGAAAAACCCTGGATGGAATCTCGTTCTGAATATCTGCTTGAAGAAAATATGACTTTCCAGGTAGATACTTTCCTATATTGCGAAGATTACGGTTTAAGATGGGAAAACGGTGTACTTATAGGCAAAACAGAAACCATCCCTCTCTCAAGCACTATGAATGAGATAATAGAACTGGAGGTATAATGAGATATGAAAAGATGTTCCCTGACCAGTTACAACAGGCAATTAAAAACAATTACCCTGTTGTACTGCCAGTAGGAGTTCTTGAGTATCATTCGGAACATTCTGTATTTGGCGTAGATACAATTGTGGTAGAAGAGGCTTTCAGAATACTTGAAAACGAAATACCTTTGGTTCTCTTCCCGTCCTTCTATTATGGTGCAGCAAGTTACGCTGTAGAAGGACCAGAAAACAAAGGAACCATACAAGTATCTAGCCAAACATTATATTTCCTTGCAAAAGATATTTTTAAAAGTATGCTCAGGGTAGGGTTCAGAAATATACATATCTTTATTCATCATCAGAGTGAAAACTTTTTTGCTGGCATGCCAACAGATTTAGCTTTTAGGTTGGGCGCAAGAGAAGTAATTTTTGAACACCTTGAGAAAGAAAAAGGCGAAGGATGGTGGGGCAATGAAGAAATGAAAGATTATTACAAGATGCACGATGCTGGTTCAGATCCTTTTAACTGGATAAAAGTGCATCCTTTTATGGACTCAGAAACCCAGAAAAAATTCCCTGTAGACCATGCAGGTATTCAGGAGACTTCTCTTATGTTTGCTTTCTGCCCTGAAGGGGTAGATATGAGCAAGTTTTCTGAGAAAAACTGGTATAGTTTAGAAGCAAAAAACGCTTCGCTCGAGTATGGGAATAATGCCAAAGAAATGATATTAGCGAACCTTCGCAAAATTCTTAAAGGATAACACTTTTGTCAGGTTAAAACGGTAACACTTTTTCGGGGTGTGTTTTGTTGAGAAACTTTAAAAAAGCACACCCTGAAAATATTTTATTTTATATATCTTTAAGGTCAATACTCATACCATCATCTGCAATAATAACTTCAGTCCCTGTTCTTTCAGAGATTTCAGCACCCTTCTGCCATATCTTGTTTTGCAACATCTGCATACCAAAATGTGTCAAAATTGCTTTCTTGGGTTTAACACCTTTAATTATCTCTTCAGTTTCAGGGAGAGACAAATGGGACACCCCACATCTTCTTTCATACATTACAGTATTGATTATAAGAATATCGCTACCAGCGTACGCTTCAATAAGTTCTTCAAAAAAACCTGTATCAGGTAGGTACGAGATAACAGGTAACCCTTGACATTTCATCTTAAATCCATAAGTCTCTACACTATGACGTAGTTTGATAGGGATTTCCAATCTAATATTATCTATTTTGTAGGTGTTACCTGCAACAATTGTTTCTATTCTTTCAAGGTAATTCAAAATATATTTAAAAATAACTGGGTCAACAGTTAAAGCGTCTTCTGGAGCCAAAACAACGCCTCTCTTATTATATCCACCATTACTCATTGCTTCAATCATAAGATTTATATCACACGAATGGTCAAGATGTTTATGAGAAAGAAATATAAAATCGAGTTTTGCAGGGTCAAGTTTCGGTCTACTTTTAACAATATTTACAAGACACCCTGGTCCAGGGTCAACAATAAAATTTGTATTGCAGACAGAAAACCACATTCCTCCTGACGCTCTCAGTTGGCGTATCATTACAAACCGAGCTCCAGCAGTACCAAGAAACTTTATATATTCCATTTTAATATTGTTGTAAAAAATTAAGGGTTGCTCCAGTATGCCTGTTCGGTTGCAATGCTTGTTTCTGGGCCGTGTCCTGGGTAAACTATAGTGTTTACAGGCAGGGCAAACAACACATCTTTAATAGAAACAAACAGTTGGCTTTCAGAGCCGCCAGGCAGGTCGGTTCTACCATAGCCACCACAAAACAATGTATCTCCAGAAAAAAGAATGTTGCCCACTTTAAAACATACGCTACCTGGTGTATGACCAGGTGTATGGACAACCTTAAGAGCGAGTTCTCCAAGTTTAATTACCTCGTTATCTTCAAAAGTTATTATATTGGCATCAATGCTTATAGGCGTTCCTAAAAAAGATGAAAGATTTTTTTCTGGATCGATAAGACAAGATTTATCTTTTGAATGTATATATACATCCACCCCAAACCGTGCATCCTCTTTTATATGGTCTATATGTCCATGAGTATTAAGCACAAACTCTGGTTTTCTACCAGCAAGAACTCTTGATATTTGTTCATAATCATCACCAGGGTCTATCACAAGAAGTTGGCCGGTCTTTTTACAGGTAACAATATAACAGTTAGCCTCTATTTCTCCAACAACAACCTTTTCAATTTTTATATCCATCTATATATTATACTATAATATACCTGTATATCCAACCATCCTACACAGGATTTGATTAAAAACTGGTTATTGGTTACAATAAAGCGGTATAACCCACTATAAAAAACAAACTCAAATTTTACAATAAAATGGGCACAGGAGACCTTAATGCCTTGCAAAAATACCGATAAAACGTTTAAAACTTTTAATTACCCTAATTTAAAAGAGTTAAAAAGAGAAATTGCTTCCTTAAAAGTCAATATTCCTATTGAAGAAACTTTTGAGGAGAGCGCTAAAATACTTGCTCAAAAATCTTTTTTTAACAAAAGAGATGTACCAAACTCTTTCTGTATTCAGCCTATGGAAGGTTGCGATGGAGAAAAAAATGGAAGTCCAGGGGAACTCTCAATAAGGCGGTATAAACGTTTTGCAGCAGGAGGTGCTGGTATCATCTGGATAGAAGCAACAGCCGTAACCTCTGAAGGTAGAGCTAACCCACGCCAATTTTGGATAAACGAAGATTCTCTACCAAAATTTAAAAACCTTATAGAGATTATTAAAGAGAACGCCTTAAACCATAAAGGAGAAAATCATAAACCTTATTTAGTCCTTCAACTTACTCATTCGGGAAGGTATTGTAAACCGTTAGGCGTTTCTACTCCAATTATAGCTTACCGCTCGCCTGTTTTAAAACATCAAGAAAATAGTGTTACAAGAATTATTACCGATAACCAACTGGATAAATTGAAAGAGAAATTTGTTGTAGCATCTCAAATGGCACAAGAATGTGGGGTTGACGCAATAGACATAAAATCTTGTCACGGATACCTCTTATATGAACTTTTATCAGCATATACAAGAGAAAATAGTAGGTATGGAGGTTCTTTTGAAAATAGAACAAGGTTTTTAAGAGAGACGATTCAAGAAATAAAAAAACATATCTGTTCCATTGACGTAACCACAAGGTTAAGTTTTTATGATGGCACACCCTACCCTTACGGTTGGGGAATGAAACAAGACAACACTTTGTTACCCGATATGACAGAACCCATCGCCTTAGTAGAACAATTGCAAAATTTAGGGGTTAATATGTTAAATCTTACTGCTGGCAACCCGTATTATAATCCTCATATAAGCAGACCTTACGATGTTCCTGTCAAAGGTGGTTACATTCCGGCTGAGCACCCTTTGATATCTATCTCCAGAATCATTGATTTAACATACCAACTCTCAGAGAAATTTCCCTCCCTTTTTATAATCAACACAGGTTTCTCTTGGTTACGTCAATATTCTGTCCTTGTTGGTGCAAAAATGAAAAAAGATGCAAAAGTTGGCGCTTTCGGTTTGGGTAGACTAGCTTTTGCTTACCCCAACCTTCCAAATGAATTTTTAAAAGATAAACAACTTACACGTAACCAATTATGTATTGCTTGTTCTTGTTGCTCACAAATTATGAGAGATGGCGGTAAAACCGGCTGTGTTGTTAGAGATAAAGAGGTATATAGGGATATTTATAAAAAAGGTCAGTCAAAATAAAAAACTGTTTCAAAACATTCAATCGGCTGGTACAATATATAAAACCATTATTATTGGTGAGCCCGCAGCGAACACCGTCCAGGGCGTGTAATCTGCTTTTACGGGTTTGAGAGAGGTTAATGGGATGAGGTTGCCCCTTTTATGTCATTCTGGATTTATCCCTAATACCCTCGGAAAGCATTCGGGGTAAGTTCATAATACTAACTACAACATACTGTATACGAAAAGAAGGAGAAGAAGATGCTTAAAGAACAGATCAAAATAATTAAAGAAGTAGAAGAGCAGGCAGAAAAAATTATCCAAGAAGGAAAAAATAAAGCTTCAGTTATTACAAACTCATTAAATGAAAAATTAGAAGAATTTATTACACTTCAGGAAGATTTTTTAAAAAAATCTATAACTGAATACTCAAAAACTAAAACAACTGATACAGCAAAATTAATTTCAAATATACAGACAGAATTCGAAGAACAACTAAAAAAATTCAAGAAAAGAACTGAAGATAAGAAAAATGTTTCTATTGAAACCATCTGGAAGGAACTTCAAGAAGAATTTTTTAAGTGACCACCATATCTTTACCCATTTCTTTTGCTCTATATAAAGCAAAATCTGCCTTTTTAATAAGTTCTTCTGGTGTTTGTGCGTCTTCAGGGTAGGTTGCCACACCAAAACTGACAGTCAAATCTTTGTTAGGTTGAGCCTGTTCATTTGGAAATTCATAAGACTTGATCTTCTTTCTCATTGTTTCACAAATCTTTACTACAGACTCTTTGTCTGTATCAGGGAAAATAATTATAAACTCCTCACCGCCGTACCTCCCCACAATATCTGACCCTTTCACCCCGCTTTTAAAGATTTCTGCAATCTTTTTCAAAGCAAAATCGCCTGCTTGGTGTCCGTTCACATCATTATAATGTTTAAAAAAATCAACGTCAGCGATACATAATGAAACCTCTGTTTTTCTTCTTTCAGAATTTTCAATAACTTCTTCAAGTTTTTGTTCAAAATGTCGTCTATTGTAAAGCAGGGTAAGGCTATCGGTTATGGAAAGTATTTTTGTTTTATCAAACAGCATTGCGTTCTCTATCAACAAAGAAGTAGGGGCTGAAACTTTACGCATAAGATTCAGTTCTTTGATACTAAACTGTTTCTTATCAAAAGAGAATATACCTATAATTCCTATTACATTTCTTTTTTGGTGAAAAGGAGAGATAATAAACGAGGTTACGCCTTGTTTAACTAAATCGCTATATTGAGCGAATGACCTTGTGTTATTAACTAAAATAGGGAAAGCTTTATCTGAAACCTGTCTAAGAATATCTTCCGAGAAATCTATGTTTTTACCTTTAAGAGTTTTTTTAAAGTTATTACCTAAAAGTTGTAAAACGATAGTCTCTTTTTTAAAAATATTATAGAGCGATTCACTCACTGTATTAAGAATTTCATCAAGAGTTATATCTTCATTAAAAGTTTCAATAATATCGGTCAAGGTAGAGAGAAGCATCGTTTCTTGCTCATTATCAAGAATATTGAGCATCATCTTCTCTTTTTCTCTCTGAAATTGCCTAATATCTTCCGTTACATAAAATGTATATATTATCTCAATAACTATTATAGAAGATAATACTGTTGTTAGAGTAAAAAAATAGAGATTAACGCTAAACTGTATGCCACGAGAAAAAGTAATTGTTAGAACAGCTATATATGCGATAACTAAAAGAAAAAAAGTGTTTCTAAATTTTCTCATTCAAGCCTTGTTCCCCTTTTACCTTATCCACAAGTTCGGAGAATTTACCCGGCTCGTTAAAAGCTATATCCGCAAGCATTTTTCTATTGATGTTAATATTATTTTTTTTGAGAGCGTTCATAAAAACACTATAAGAAATATCGTTCAGTTTACAGGCTGCAGAAATCCTTGTTATCCACAGTTTTCTAAAAACTCTCTTCTTACTTCTTCTATCTCTATAAGCGTAGGTCATCCCTTTCTCAACAAACTCTCTTGCTTTCCTGTAAAGTTTAGAACGCCCTTGGCGGTACCCCTTAGCTCTCTCCAGAACTTTTTTTCTTCTCTGTCTGGAAGCCGGCGCATTTCTTGTTTTTGGCATTATATATCTCCTGAATTTATTTATAGGGTAAAAGGTTCTTCACCATCTTAACTTCACCCTTTGTTGTTACACTTGAAGCTTGCTTAGCGCGTCTTTTTCGTTTTGAGCTCTTTTTGGAAAGCAGATGAGCCCCGCCAGAACCGTAACGGAGTACTTTACCTGTTCCCGTAATTTTAAATCTTTTTTTAATAGCTTTATTTGTCTTTAATTTAGGCATTTTTCCCTCTCAAACAGGAATAAACGTTACCGTCAATCGAGGACCTTCCAATTTAGGTCGAAGTTCTATCTTCCCATAAGTTGCTAGTTCTTTTGTAAGTTTTTCAAGCATCTGGTAACCTCTTTCCTTGTGCAATATTTCTCTACCTTTGTAGAAAATTGTTACTTTAACTCTATATCCTGCTTTCAAAAAATCTTCTATATGTTGTTTTTTGAATTTATAATCGTGTTCACTCGTTTCTGGAGTAAACCTAATCTCTTTTATCTGAGAAATCTTCTGTTTTTTCTTCCTTTCTTTCTCTTTCTTCTTCTGTTCGTAAAGAAACTTCTTGTAATCCATTATGCGACAAACAGGGGGGGTAGAAGTGGCAACTATTTCTACAAGGTCCAAATCCTTATCTTTTGCCATCTGTAAAGCTTCATTTTTATTTACTACACCATACTGGGTTCCGTCATCACCTATTAATCTTACATTAGGCACCCTTATCTGAAAATTGATTCTATTCCTTACGCTTCTTCCACCTTTAAAACCTCTGTTTCGATTGTCGATAGTTTCTCTCCTTTTTCATTAATGATTATAACATTTTATTTTATCTTTGTCTATATACAACTATTTAAAGAGCTCTTCATTAAAAAGGTTCTCTAAATCTTTAATATCAAAATTACCTAACATACCCTTCTGGTGTTGCCTTAGAGCCACCTGTCCAGTAGATATTTCTTTATCACCGACTATGGCCATATAAGGGATTTTTTCATCCTCAGCGTCCCTTATCTTCTTATTGATTTTTTCATTCCTTTCATCAATATTCACCCTAAACTTCTTATCTATTTTCTCTTTTACCTCTCTGGCAAACTCTATATGTCTATCGCCTATAGGTAAAATTCTCATCTGTTCAGGTGCAAGCCAAAAAGGAAAATTACCTTTATACTGCTCTATCAATATTCCAAAAAACCTTTCGAGAGACCCAAAAATAGCTCTGTGAATAAGAATTGGCACTTTAAAATCACCTTCCCTATCAATATACTTAACATTAAACTTTTCAGGATTATTAAAATCTACCTGTATTGTGGTACATTGCCATTCTCTATTCAAACTGTCCCTAATCTTTATATCTATCTTAGGTCCATAAAAAACACCTTCACCTGGGTCTGTTTCGAAATCTATATTCTGGCTCTTTAACGCATTACTAAGAGCAGATGTTGCCTTGTCCCAATTCTCAGAAGTCCCCACATATTTTTCCGGACGGGTAGATAAGAACACCTTATAATCTTTAAACCCAAACCTTCCAAGAAAAAATGCTGTAAGTTCTATTACTTTTTTAACCTCTTCTTCAACCTGGTCTTCAGTACAAAAGATGTGCGCATCGTCCTGTGTAAACCCTCTCACTCGTAAAAGCCCGTGCAAAACACCCTGTTTCTCATACCTATACACAGTACCAAGTTCAGCCCATCTTATAGGTAGTTCTCTATAACTTCTTAACCTATTGTTGTATATCAAGATATGAAACGGACAGTTCATTGGTTTCAACTGATATTCTTTTTCTCTCGACTCAAAAAACATCGGCGGAAACATATTCTCTTTATAATATTCTGTATGTCCAGACTTATGCCAAAGAGAAATATCAGCAATATGAGGAGTGTTAACAAGTTCATAACCACTCTTCAGATGAGTCTCTTTCCAAAAATCTTCTATAATTTTTCTTATCAAACTACCTTTTGGATGCCAAAAAATTAAACCTGAACCAAATTCAGGATGTATGCTAAATAAGTCAAGTTTTGGTCCAAGCACTCTATGGTCTCTTGCTTTGGCTTCCTCTAAAAATGTTAAGTATTCAGCAAGTTCCTTTTTACTGGGAAAAGATATACCATAAATTCTTTGCATATTTTCTCTTTTTTCGTCACCTCTCCAATAAGAAGCCGCTATACTTAACAGTTTAAAATGCTTAATATCACCCGTACAAAGAAGGTGGGGACCTTCACATAAATCTGAAAATTCTCCGTTCTTATAAAAAGTAATCTCTTCATCTTTTAACTCTTGAAGTATCTCAAGTTTAAAAGGTTCCTGTGCCAACAATTTTTGAGACTCTTCCCTTGATAGAGAGAACTTCTCAATTTTATGGTTCTCTTTAATGATTTTTTTCATTTCAGCCTCAACCATTGAAAGGTCTTCAGGAGTAAACGGTGTTTCTCTAAAAAAATCATAATAAAAACCATTCTCTATAGCCGGACCAGTTCCAAGTTTTACTTCAGGAAAAAGTCTTTTAACAGCCTGAGCAAGAATATGAGCAGAACTATGCCAATATTCTTCTTTATTATCAAATTTTTGTTCCATTTTTATTTTCTCTTATAGATTTTCATAGGTGGGTTATTTACCAGATTGATGAATCTGCAAGACAACCTAACCTTAACCAAGAATAAGCGGGGCGGACGGGATTTGAACCCGCGACATCCAGATCGACAGTCTGGCATTCTAGGCCACTGAACTACCGCCCCTAAATTATTTTCGGTCTTGAAGTAGTAATTCTACCCGTTAAGTCTCTTGCTTGTCAATATATTGTTGAAGTATTTGCCTATATTCTCTTTTATCTGAAGAAACTTTTACAGCAATATCTTTAACATTAAACCCTACATAAAAGTCTTTATAGAACCATATTTCCATTGTATCTGTATCAGATAAATAGACGGTATACGGTTCTCCGAATAACTTTAAAACATCTTTTTTATTAAAACCTGCTAAAGATTCTCCCGACAAAAATTTTGCTTTAATATCTTCAGTTGTTTGAGGCGTTTCTTCTGTTTTAACTGTATCAATATTAGTTTTTTCAGATACAGGAGGAGGTATAACATCTTTGCCTTCTACTTGTTGTTGCACAACAACCTCTTGTTCTTCTATCTTTGAAACTTCAGAGGAAACACCCTTCTTATTATACCAAGCACATCCACTAAATAAAACCAATATAGTAGAAACCAGAAAAACATTTATTCTGTTCATAATATAGTTTAGATTTACAACAAACATATTTTAACTCTTATATCTATATATGTCAAACACTTCTTCTTAACTCTTGATTATTGCAAGAGTGTCCCCTTTATCAGAGTAAGGATGCATCCCTGCAAGGTCAACATCACATAAAGCCCTATGGCTTCCGTAAGAGTAAAGATACCCATCAGCAGGAGCTTTTATCTCTATTGTTTCAAGGTTTTTATCGCTAAACAGATACCCAAGCAGAGTACCTTGTTTAACAAAATCTCTAATCTTCAAATCTGTCTCTATAAATAGCCCTTCAATAGGAGCCGTTACTTTAAACACTTTGGTAGAATCATCTTTAACAACAAGTGTTTCATCCAACCCTTGCAGGTCTCCCTTAAACATTTTCAAATATTTTGAACAATTCACCAATGACCTAACCCCTATATTAATCTCTTTTTCAAACAGAATATATTGACCAGAAAACTCAACCGCAAAAGCAACTCTCCCATGAGAATTGAACCATCCGGTAAGAGTATACGGACCCTGAAAATCTTTAGGTAGAGGCGCTGATGGTATAACAAAAGGGTAAGCCCCTGCTTTTGCAAATTCTAAACTCTCTTCTGTCTTTATTGGTAGAGCAGATGTTGCCCAAAACTTGTTCCAACAATGTAAATCTATATTATGGGTTGCCTGCTGAACAAGCCCATTAAATAAAATATAAGACATCTGTTCAGATTCATTTCCTTCTGGATTACCGGGCCAAGTACAGTTCAAATTATCTCTTCTATCAGGAACAACCATCTTTTTCTCGCCGATAACTCTCTCGACCATCCTTCCTTTAGGTTCAGCAAGGGTAGATACAATGTGAGGTCGTCTATTCCACACAGCAAGAGGGTTAGCAAAAGGAACAAGAACCATCTTACCTTTAACAATCTCTTTTTCTGCAATAGGGCAGAACCTTCTTATAACTTCGCTTCCTTGGACCTCGTTACCGTGCAGAGCCGCTGTTACAAGAAGACAAGGACCTTCGTTGCCTGAATCTATTTCCCAGTACGCCAAATTAAATTCTGGTCTATCTTTAATCTTAACAGGTAGGTGCCTTACCTTAGCTTTAACCATTGTTTTTACCCTCCCTTTGCTCTGCTTCTTCTTGTTCAGAACTTGGTTTTTCTCTTATGATTGTTGCTATATTTCCATCTTTATCTACAAAAGGATGCATTGAAGCTAAATCCACATCACACCGCCTCCTGGCACTACCGTAATAATATAGGTAACCAGAGATAGGCGCTTCAATAGGTATGGTCTTTAATGTAGCATCATTAAAAAGATGTCCCAAAACATCACCTTTTTTTACATAATCGCCAATAGACAACCCGTTTTCTATAAACAACCCCTGGTGTGGCACCCTTACGGCAACCATCTCCACATTCTCTTCTTCCTTATGAATCACAAGTTCATCCATACCTTCAAGTTGTCCTTCAAAAACACCTATATATTTTGCGCTATTACTCAACATTCTTACACCTCTTTCAACCTCTTTCTCTATAAGGGTGTATTGACCAGAAAATTCGACTGCAAAAGCAGCCCCACCGTTTTTACTAACCCATTGCATAAGCGAAAACCGTTCTCTTTTTTTCAGTTCCTCAGGAACATCTTCTGTATTTAGTAAGGAACCAAATGTAAAAAGTCTAAATATCGGGAAAGTAGATTGTTTTGCAAACTCTATACTTTTAGGGTTACCTTTCTCTGCTATAGAACAGGCAGCGATAAACCTGTTATAACAGTGTAGGTCAACATAATGGGTTGGAGCAATTTTTTTGAAAAAATCATTAAAGAAAATATAAGCGACCTGGTCACTCTCGTTACCGTCAGGGTCGCCAGGCCACGCACGGTTAAGGTTATCTTTTTCCAGTTTACCTGCATATACTCCAAAAGGTTCACCTAAAGTAGATACAATATGAGGTCGTCGATTCCATAAAGCAAGAGGGTTAACAAAAGGAACCAGAACAATCCGTCCTTTAAGAAGACTCTTTTCTGCAATAGGGCAGAACCTTCTGATAGCTTCGCTACCTTGAACTTCGTTACCGTGAATCGCCGCTGTTACCAAAAAACACGGACCTTCTTTCCCAGAATCTATATCCCAATACGGCATCTTATATTCTGGAAGCGTTTTTGTTTTAAAATTAATATATTTCACTTTAGCTTCAACCATTTTCTCCCCCTGGGTTGTTCCTTAAAATAAAACAGGTAACCTTCATTATATCTACAATAGCCGTTTATGTCAAACAAAAAGGCCTTCAAGATGTTTATTGTCAAATTAGCCGATATACCCCATATATGGTATAATTAATTTAAGTAAAAACAAGGATTATCAACACAAAAAGGAGGTTTTTTAATATGAGTAAATTAAACCTTTCAGGTATTCTTGAAGAGATGACAACTGAAGATGTTAAAGAACTTAACCCTAATGTTGGAGTTATACCTATAGGTTCAACAGAACCTCACGGACCTGCTCTACCATACGGAACAGATAGTTTTGCAGTAGGAGCAAAAACTTATGAAGCAACCAGACAGGCAAACAAGAATGGCGCAAGAGTTATATGTTTACCTGTACAAAAAATTTCTCTTAACAATAATTTTTATGCATTACCGTTTGCTTGCCGTATGAGTGTACCAGTGTTTATGGCTATGGTAAAAGACTTGATACTCTTTTTGAAGGGAGAAAATATTAACAGAATAATTATTACCAACGGGCACGGTGGTAACATTGATGTTTTAAAAGCCGTCCAAAGAGATGTTGCTGGAATAAAAGGGCTTTTTGTAGGACTTCTACCTCTCGGTCCTGGACTTCCTCAATACTATGCTGACGTAGAAAACTTAATAGAACATTACAGCCCGCACGCAGGAGAATGGGAGACTTCCAATATGTTGTTTCTAAAACCTAACCTTGTAAAAAAAGATAAAATAGGTGTCAACCCTATGGTTGATCCAAAACTGAGCATATTAGAAGATTGTCATGTCCACTTTGTTAAACCATGGCATTTACATCTTCCAACTTCAGCTGGAGGCGACGCTCGTAAATCTTCAGCAGACAAAGCAGATAAAATATTTCAGGTAGGCGTAAAGGTGTGGTCAGAATTGTTCTTACAACTCTCCAAAGCACCTGAATCAGAAACATTTCCGTTTTAATAACCAGATTGGTACCCAAATTTGCAAGGAAATATGTTTAGGAGTAAACTTAAATTATGAAAACAGTTATTCAACGAGTTAAGAAAGGTGTTCTGTATGTAGAGAACGAAAAAAGAGGCGAGATAGATACTGGTTTAGTGGTACTTGTTGCCGTTGAACAGGACGATACAGAAAAGGATTGTGAATACCTTGTAGGAAAAATCCTTTCTATGAGAATATTTGAAAACCTGCACGGCAAAATGGACAACTCTGTTTCTGATATAAACGGAGCTCTGATGATAATCTCTCAGTTTACCCTCTGTGGTAACTGCAAGAGAGGTAACCGCCCTGACTTTACAGAAGCTGCTCCCCCAAATAAAGCGCTTCTCTTATACAACAATTTTCTTGAAATGCTCAACCTTTCTGGCTTAAAGGTTGTTTCAGGAGAATTCGGTAAATATATGCTTGTTGAGATACATAACGATGGTCCTGTAACAATACTTCTCAACAGTAAAAAATAGACTAAAAATGTGTTCATTCAATGAAAAATATAGAGGTAAACAGGTAATAATAGATACAGATTCTAGGTGGGTATATATAGGAACATTTGATACAGAAAGCCCTTTATGTATCACCCTAAAACAGGTAGATGCTTTTGATCACGCAGAAGTTTCTCTTAGCAAACACGAATACGCTATTTTAGTCAAACAAGATGGTATCGCTCCCAATAGAAAAGAAGTAGATATATTAAAAAACAAAATTATTGGAATCACTCTTCTGTCAAACATATTGGATAAATAATGGAAACATTTCTTTACTTTTCTGCAAAATTTCTTGCTTTTATAACATTTAAATTTGTTTTTCGTATAAAGGTGGAAGGCAGAGAAAATATAGTTAAAGAAGGTCCGTGCATTATAGTAGCAAACCATATAAGTTTTCTCGACGCAATAGTTGTTGGCCACTCATTACCTATGCCTGTCAACTATTTCGCTAAAGATAACCTTCTCCATATATTTATTATATCCCGCATACTTGCGTACCTTGGTGCTATCCCATTAGAAAGAGATAAACCTTCTTCAACATCTTTAAGAGCGGGAATAAAAGCTTTAAAAAAAAAGAGAGCACTTGTTGTCTTCCCTGAGGGCACAAGAAGCAAAACAGGCAAGATGCTTGATCCAAAACCAGGTATAGGTTTTCTGCATATAAAAAGTGGAGCCCCTTTAATACCCGTTTTAATCAAAGGTACCAACAAAGCAATGCCTGTTGGCGCAAGATTTATAAGACCTAGCACAACAATTACAGTAATTTATGGACCTCCCATAAAGACTGAAGAAACAGATTATGCGGCCATTTCACAACTGGCTATGGATGAGATAGCAAAACTTGAGGCACTATGAAAAAACTTATTGTAGCAAAAAACATCGGCTTCTGTTTTGGTGTAAACAGAACTGTTAAAATGGCTGAAAACCTTCTACGAGAACATAAAACCCTATATAGTATTGGAGATATAGTTCATAACCCTGTTGTTATGGCTCAACTTAAATCAGAAGGGTTAAAAGTAACAGAGAATTTAAATGAAATACATAATTGCCCTTTTATTGTCAGGTCTCACGGAATAGGGCTTCCTAAACTTGAAAGACTAAAAAAACAGAAAGTTGATATATACGACGCAACGTGTCCATCGGTAAAAAAACTTCACTCGTTAATAAAAAAATTAGACAATAAAAAATATTTTGTTATAATAATAGGGAATAGAAAACACCCTGAAGTTGAAGCGTTAAGAGATTACGGGAAGAACACACTTGTTGTTCAAGAAAAAAGCGAGTTTAAAAATAGAAGACAGTTTGAACAACTTGCTGTGATAGGGCAGACAACCTTATCTTTTAAAGATTATCTTTCTACAGCAAATTATATACTTGAAAATCTCCGTTTTAAAAAAGTTATAATTTATAATACAATATGTAAAGTGACAGAAGAACGTCAAGCAGAATCTGTCCTTATAAGTAAAAAGAGCGATATGGTAATAGTGTTGGGCGGCAAAACCAGTTCCAATACAGGCAAACTTTACCAGACATGCAAAAGTTTCAACGCAAATGTTCATTATGTAGAAAAACTTGAAGAGTTAGAAGAAGTATCATTAGAAGAAATTTCTTCCGTCGGCTTAGTGTCAGGAACATCTACTCCTGAAAACTTCATACTGGCGGTTAAAGAAAAATTAAAAAATAAAGGATATAAGGAGGTAGGTATACATGGCAAGAGAAGAAGTAAGCAGACTTCTGGAAGAAAAAATTGCAAGCTTTAAACCTGGTTCACTAATTAAAGGGAAGATTTTACGGGTACTCAACGATGACGTAATAATAGACATCGAGTACAAGTCTGAAGGGGTAGCACCAAGAGAAGAATTTAAAAACGATTCTGGAGAAGAACTTGAAGGAACAGAAGTTACTGTTATTGTAGAATCTTTGGACCCTGACAAGACTGGTTTGATTCCTTTGTCTAAAGAAAAAGCAGACATATTATTACATTGGGAAAACATCGAAAAAGCTTACGAAGCAGATACACCAATAGAAGGCACGATTTTTAAATCAATCAAGGGAGGTTTTAGAGTAGATATAGGGGTTCTTGCTTTTCTACCTACATCACAGGCAGATATAGCGCCTCTTTCTAACCCTGCAAAACTTATCAACTCGCAAGCAACTTTTAAGATTATTAAACTTGATGCTTTAAGAAAAAATGTTGTTGTATCAAGAAGAAAATTTATTGAAGAAGAACAGGCGGTTCAGAAGAAAGAGTATCTTTCAGAACTCCAAAAAAATCAACTTGTTACAGGAGTCGTTAGAAACATTGTTGATTATGGAGCGTTCATAGAGATAGAATACGGGCTTGTTGGGTTACTCCACCTTAACGATATGAGTTGGGGGAAGGTAAGTTACCCGTCTCAATTACTAAGTTTAGGACAGAAAGTTGAGGTTGTTATTCTTGATGTTGACCTTGAAAAACAGATAGCTTCTTTTGGGTTAAAACAGAAAACTCCTAACCCATGGGAAAACATTGAAGAAAAATACCCCATTGGCTCTACTATTGAAGGTAAAATAGTAAACATCACAGATTACGGAGCGTTTGTCAAAATAGAAGAAGGTGTAGAAGGACTGCTACATATATCAGAACTTTCCTGGACAGGTAGAGTTAGAAGACCTTCAGAAATAGTAGCTATGGGCGACCCTGTCACAGTTAAGGTTATTGATATCAAAAAAGCTGAACAGAAAATATCTTTCAGTCTAAGAGAACTCGAATCTAACCCTTGGCCAGAAATCGCAGAAAAATTTCCTGTAGGAAGCATTGTAAAGGGGAAGGTTTACAATATAACTGATTTCGGAGCGTTTGTAGAGATAGAAAAAGATATTGATGGACTTTTACATATCTCCAACATCTCTACTGAACAGATTAAACACCCGTCAGATGTCTTACACAAAGGACAAAAACTTGAGGTAATGATACTTGAAATAGACCCAGACAACAAACGGATTTCACTTGGATTGAAACAACTTGGGGATATTCCTATACCAGAAGACGATGACGAAGAGACCGAAAACGTAGAGACTGAACCAGATACAGAGACAGAAGATAGCAATGAGAGTGATAATTAAAAAAGATTATAAAGAAATTTCACAAGAAGCAAGCAGAATCATAAAAAATCTTGTCAACAAAAAATCTGACACCACTCTTGGACTGGCAACAGGAAGTACTCCACTCGAACTATATAAAGAGTTGGTTAGGTTAAATAAAGATAAAGAAATATCTTTTTGTAATGTGAAAACCTTTAATCTTGATGAATATTATGGTATCAATTCATCTCATCCTCAAAGTTACAGATATTATATGAAGACCAACCTCTTTGACCATATTGATATCAACCAGAATAATACCTTTATCCCAAAAGGTGACCTAAACGTCAAAGAAGTGGCTCAATACTGCCAACTATACGAGAAAACAATCATTGAAGCAGGTGGTATAGACTTACAAATTCTCGGTATAGGAGGCGACGGACATATTGCTTTTAATGAACCGGGTTCCTCTTTTAAATCAAGAACACGCCTTGTTGCTCTCGATAAACAGACGATACAAGATAATTCAAGGTTTTTTACTGATATAAAAGAGGTTCCCAGGTTTGCTATTTCAATGGGTATAGGCACGATTCTTGAAGCTAAAGAAATACTCTTTCTTGCAACAGGTAAAAATAAAGCTGAAATTGTTGCTAAGGCTCTTGAAGGTCCAATAACAAGTATAGTACCAGCGTCTATTCTGCAATTACACCCGAAAATTACTATTCTTATAGACCACCAAGCGGCTTCTTGTTTAAAGAGGTACTCTCATTATCAATTCATCCAAGAAGCTGAACAGGAGATCGGCACACCACTTTTTTAACCAAATATTATTTAAAAAAGATAAATCTTCAGTGAACACCGTCCAGTTTGTAGGGAAATGGGCAATCCTCCACGACTTTCCTCCAATCCAACCTACATTAAACTACAAACTTGGCAGATAAACCTTGGCGTAGGGTGATGAAGCATGATAGTTTTTAAAATTTTTGGTGCAGAAATTTTCCCTGCAACAATAACTGTAAAATCCTTATAGAAAGCAGTTTTGAAACAGATATTTCTCTACGAGTATATTATGGCACAACTTGCAAATATCGAAGCAATCGAAAAAAGGCTCTGGAGCGCGGCAGACACACTACGAGCCAATTCCAATTATGCCAGCAACGAATACTTTATGCCAGTTATGGGGCTAGTCTTTTTACGGCATGCCTATAGCCGTTATTTAGCGGTAAAAGATACGATTGAAGAGACTCTTCCTACGAGAGGCGGAATAAAACGGCCTATAACCAAAGAAGATTTCAGCAAAAAATCAGCTATTTTCTTGCAACAGAAAGCCCAATTTGACTATCTCGTCACACTGAAAGACAGCGACGACCGGGCAAAGGCTATTATTGACGCTATGGAATCTATTGAAGCGGATTATGAAACTTTGCGTGGCGTTCTACCTAAAAGAGAATACAGAGAACTGGACAATGAAATACTCGGGCATCTGCTCCGAGTACTGAATCCGGAAGAACTTAAAAAAGTTGACGGGGACGTCTTCGGCAGAATTTACGAATATTTTCTTACTCAGTTTGCCGACTTAAAAGCTCACGATGGGGGAGAATTTTTCACGCCCGTATCACTTGTCTCTCTTATTGCCAATGTCCTTGAACCCAAAAGAGGTACAGTACTTGACCCTGCCTGCGGAAGCGGAGGGATGTTTGTTCAGAGCGCTCGTTTTGTGGAAAATCTTCATAAAAATCCTACGGACGCCTTATCTTTTTATGGTCTGGAAAAAAATGCAACAACCATCAATCTAGCTAAAATGAACCTTGCTGTGCACGGTCTGGTAGGAGATATAAAAAAGGCGATTACCTACTATGAAGACCCCCATGACTTGTATAAAAAGGCAGGTTTTGTTATGGCAAATCCTCCCTTTAATGTGGATGAAATAGATGCAGATAAAATAAAAAACGATCCTCGATTACCTTTCGGTTTGCCGGGTGTCAATAAAAAAGGAAAGGTAAGCAATGGCAACTATATCTGGATAAGCTATTTTTACAGTTATCTTACAGAAAAAGGCAGAGCAGGTTTTGTAATGTCTTCGCAGGCATCAAGCGCAGGAAAGAGCGAATCAAAGGTTAGACAGAAAATTGTAGAAACAGGTGATGTTGATGTTATGATAGCCATCCGCTCAAATTTCTTCTATACCCGCACTGTTCCCTGTGAACTCTGGTTTTTCAACAAAGGTAAATCTAAAGCGCAGAAAGATAAGGTCTTGATGATAGATGCGCGAAACATCTACAGAAAAGTGACCCGCAAAATTTATGATTTCAGTCCAGAACAACTTCAAAACATCCTCTCTATAGTATGGCTATACAGGGGAGAAACAGACCGATTCCATAAACTGGTGCTAAATTATATGTTAAGGTTCCTTGATGAATCTGCACATATACAATTGCTCACATGCCAATACGAGCAAGATTTTGAAGAGTTGTACAAAAAGCTTAAATCGTTTATTGAGCAGCTTCCTGTTAACAGTAAACAATACGAAATTGCCGGTAAACTTACGGTAAGCACGAGAACTTATAAAAACATTAGCAAAAACTACACAAAGATTCTTGCAGAAATGCCTGAGGAAATGCATTTGCGGAAAAACAAAGAGAAGTTGAATTCGCTAAAGATTTTGGAGAAACTTAAACCTCTAGCAGAAGAAAATAATAAACTTATAAAAGAAGCAGAACTTATGTATCGGCTTGCAAACCGGCTGACAGAGGATTTTATTAATACGAACAACAATGGAAACAGCAAAGAAAATAACCGCGAGATAACCAACCTTAAAAAGCAGGCAGAAGAAACGCGGGATATATTGGTTAAGCAGTTAAAACTTGTTAGATATTTTTTTCATCAGGCAGAATGGCTTCTCGAACGGTTTCCCGAAGAAAAACTAAGAGATGTAGAAGGGCTTGTTAAACTGGTTGACAAAAAAGAGATTGAAGAAAATGACTGGAGTTTAACTCCTGGAAGATATGTAGGTGTAACACCTGAAGAAGAAGACCCTGATTTTGACTTTAGCGGAACAATGCTTGCAATACACACGGAATTGGATGAACTTAATAAAACAGCAGGCGAACTTGCAAAGAAAATCAGCGAAAACTTTAAGAGGTTGGGATATGAAGCAAATCGTTAAGTTAAAATGTATCACTGACAGGATAACAAAGGGAACAACTCCAACAACAGTTGGTTTTGATTTTACTGATTCTGGCATAAATTTTATTAAAGCAGAAGCTTTAAATGGGGATAGCGAACTCGATACTCAAGGGTTTGCTTATATAAACGAATCTGCTCAAAATAAATTAAAGCGGTCTATTCTTCAAGAAAACGATATTTTAGTTACAATAGCAGGAATTAATATTGGCAAAGTTGGAATTATAAAACGAAAACATTTGCCTGCAAATACAAATCAAGCTGTTGGTATAGTGCGAATCAAACCAGAATTAGCCAATAGCCAATATATTTATTATTGGTTTAAAAACCCATTGACATTTAAATACTTGCAAAGTATTAATGCCCAAGCAGCACAACCTAACATTAATCTTGCCATGCTTGGAGATATTTCATTATTACTTCCACATATTGGAGATCAAAAAAAAATCGCAAATATACTCTCTACCTATGACGACCTTATTGAAACTAATCAAAGGCGGATAGAATTGTTGGAAGAATCGGCACGCCTTCTCTTCAGAGAATGGTTTGTATATTTTCGTTTCCCAGGATATGAAAAAATAAAAATAGTTGATGGTAAAGGCAAAAAGATGCCTGCCGAGTGGGATTATTTACCGATTACAAAAATAAAAATATTTAAAAAGGCTCCTTTGGGAATGCCCGTTTTTACTGATATACGTCAATATTATCAGACCTCAGAAATTGACGGAACAAATATAACAGGATATGGAGAAGAAGTAGATTATGAAAATAGACCGAGCCGAGCAGATGTCCTGCCCAAAATTAATACTATATATTTTGCCAAAATGAAAGATACAGAAAAGGTGTTGTATTTTAATAAAGGGAATTCTTTTTTACTTTCCAAAATAATACTTTCAACAGGAATGGTTGGTTTCACAACAGAGGAAAAGTATTTAGGCTTCTTGTTTGGGCTTTTAACTTCCTATGAGTTTGTGCAATATAAGAATAATTATGCTACTGGAGCAACACAGGTATCTCTCAACGACAGTAGCTTAAAAAAAATAAAAGTGCTTTTACCTAAAATAGACTTAATTGAACAATATTCAAAAATCGTCAATTCACTTTTGGAACAATGTTCTTATTTAAGAAACCAAAACCAGAAACTCACACAGGCGAGAGATTTGCTTCTGCCTCGTCTGATGAACGGTAAGATAGAGGTATAAATGATTAAAAAAAACAAGCAGATTATCCAGCAAAACGAATTTACGAAATTCCTGCTCTATACTACCCCTGGCGGCAAGGTGAAGGTGGAGATATTTTTACGCAACGAGACAATATGGTTGACTCAGGCAAAAATTGCTGAACTGTTCAAGGTTGACAGAAGCGTGATTACCAAACATCTTAAAAACATCTTTAAGAGCGGAGAGTTAAAAGAAAATTCAGTATGTGCAAAATTTGCACATACTGCAAATGACGGAAAAACTTATCAGACAAAATTCTATAACCTTTTGACAGACATATAAAAAAAATTCTTAAATCCGCAAAGAAAAAACCATGACTAACTTTAACGAAGATACTCTGGTACAGAAACCAACCGTAGATTACCTCAAAGATAATCTCGGATGGGAATCTGTTTATGCTTATAATCGTGAAACTTTTGACGTTGACGGGCTTCTGGGAAGAGATTCCGACAGGGAGGTTGTACTTAAACGTTATCTACGACAAGCACTTGAAAAACTTAATCCCCAACTGCCTGAAACCGTATATGAAGAGGCGGTGAGGCAGGTTATGGACTATTCCCAGAGCCAATCACTACTTGCCAACAATTTCGATAAATACAAATTATTCAAAGACGGCGTGCTTGTTTCTTTTCAGGGCAGCAACGGGGAGATAAAAAAAGAACGGCTCAAGGTCTTTGATTTTGATGATGCTACAAATAATCACTTTATGGCTGTACGTGAACTGTGGGTACAGGGCAGTCTTTATCGCAGGAGAGTTGATATCGCAGGGTTTGTCAACGGCATACCCCTTTTATTTGTAGAGTGCAAAAATATCCATAGAAACCTTGAAAACGCATACAGAAAAAACCTTGCCGATTACAAAGATACTATCCCCCATTTTTTCCATCATAACGCTATCATTATGCTTGCCAACGGCGAAAAAGCAAAAATAGGAAGCATAACCGCAGGTTACGAACACTTCCACGATTGGAAACGATTATCTGAATCCGACCCGGGTATTATAGATATGGAAACACTTCTTAAAGGGGTTTGTGATAAAAACAATTTCTTGGATATTTTTGAGAATTTTATTCTTTATGACGATTCTAAAGGCAAAAGAATAAAGATACTTGCAAAGAACCACCAGTATCTTGGCGTGAACAAAGTAATCAAAGCCCTAAAAAATCCTTCCAGAGCAAAAGGCAAACTTGGAGTATTTTGGCATACCCAGGGTGCAGGTAAAAGTTACTCTATGGTATTTTTTACCACCAAGGTACATAGAAAGATAGCAGGTAACTATACGTTTCTTATATGTACTGACCGCGACGACCTCGATAAACAGATTTACCAGACTTTTGCAGGGTGTGGCATAGTGGATAACGATAGAAATCCGTGTCGACCCGAAAGCGGCAAGCACCTTGCCAAACTAATGAGGCAACACAAGGCTTATGTATTTACCACAATTCAAAAATTCAATCAAGACGTTAACACCGATGAGGGTTATACCAAGAGAGACGATATAATTGTTATTACAGACGAGGCACACCGTACGCAATACGGCAATCTTGCACTCAATATGCGTAAAGCCCTGCCAAACGCCAACTTTATAGGATTTACAGGCACACCTTTGTTTAAAGATGAGGAAATCACTTCACAAGTTTTCGGTAACTATGTTTCCACATACGATTTCCAAAGAGCAGTGGAAGACAAATCCACGGTTCCTCTTTATTACGATTCCCGGGGCGATACACTCGGGGTGTCTACTTCGGATATTAATGAACGGCTTGCAGAAAAACTGGAGCAGGTAGATACAGAAGATATCAATTTGAGGGCACGCCTTGAAAAAGAACTCAGAAGAGATTATCACATAATCACGGCAAAGAGAAGGCTTAAAGATATAGCCCAAGATTTTGTCGAGCATTACACAACTTCATGGGAAGCAGGCAAGGCGATGTTTATATGTATTGATAAACTCACTTGTGTCAAAATGCACAAGCTCATAAATCTATACTGGAAGAATAAAGAGGAAGAATTGTCAAACTTATTAAAGTCTGCCTCAGATGAAACCAGAGAAGAACTATCAAATCAACTTAAATGGATGCAAGAGACAAAAATGGCAGTAATTGTCAGCGAAGAACAGGGAGAAGTAGACAAGTTTAGAAAATGTGGGTTTGATATCACTCCTCACCGCAGATTGATGAAAAACGGGTTTGAACTTTCAGACGGAACACGGATTGATGTTGATTCCGCATTCAAAAAAGAGGAGCATCCTTTCCGCATAGCCATTGTTTGTGCTATGTGGCTTACAGGTTTTGATGTGCCAAGCCTTGCAAACCTTTACCTTGATAAACCACTTAAAGCTCACACTCTAATGCAAGCGATAGCAAGAGCTAATCGTGTTAACAAGGATAAAAACAATGGGCTTATTATAGATTATTGTGGCATCCTCAAGAATTTAAGAAAGGCACTTGCCACATTTGCTGGAACAACCGATAAAGGCAGGCAAGGTAGCCCTGGATTGGAAAAGGTAGACCCCACAAGAACCAAAGAACAACTTCTGGGAGAATTGAGAGAAACCATTAAGATGGTGAAAGAATTTCTGTCAGATGAAAAAGTGTCGCTGACCGACATCATAAATTCGAGTGGATTTGAGAGAAACAGCAATATTGTTCTGATCAAAGAAGCTGTAAATGTCAATGATGAAACCAGAAAAAAATTTGAAGTAATATGCAGAGAAGTTTTTATTAAGTTTAAGGCATGCCTCACTATACCGGAAGTAAATGAATACCGAGGTTATTACAGCGCTATCAACATTATATATAAAAGCTTGCAGGAAGACAGGGAATCTGCAGATATAAGCAATATTATCAAGAAGTTGCATAAAATAGTAGATGAAGCGGTTGTTACAGGCACACCTTTAGAAGACAAAAGCGCACCTTATGATGTAAGTAAAATTGATTTTAACCTACTTCGAACTGAATTTGAAAAAACCAGAGCTAAAAATACTGTGGTGCAAGAATTAAAAACTGTTATTGAGAAAAAATTGCAGCAGCTTATTATGAAGAATCCCCTTCGGACAAACTTCCAGGAACATTATGAAAGAATCATTGATGAGTACAACAAAGAAAAAGACAGAAAAAGTATTGAAGCTACATTTGAAGCCCTTTTGAAATTTTATGAGGATTTGGATAACGAAGAAAAAAGAGCATTGAAAGAGGGTATGGACGAAGAAACGCTTGCAATATATGACCTTCTTGCAAAACCGCAATTAACGCCTTCAGAGATTAAAAAAATAAAAAGAGTTGCTGAAGCGTTGCTGGTAAAACTAAAAGAAAAATTACAAGGACTCTATAACTGGCAGAACAGAGAACCCACAAGGGATGCAGTAAGAAGCTTGATTAGAGATTTCTTATGGGATGAAAAAACAGGATTACCCCTGCAATGTTATGCTCATACTGAAGTTGTTAAAAAAGCACAAGATGTTTTCTATCATATATATCGAGCTTATCCTTCAGTGCCATCTCCTTATTATGAGAATTAATTACATTGGAAAAATCGTATGTGTATACACAACAAACTAAACCTCTTTCAAATTTGGAAATATAATGGAGAATTATTGCCACTTGCTGCATGGTTGGATAGTTGGAATGAAAATAGATATACTATTGTTGAAGAGATAAAAATCAGACGTTGGCCATATGGAGTTGCACGTGGTTATCCTACAATCAACGGAACACCTTCTGATATATACACCTACTATCCAGAGTGGAACTCCGAACGTATTATCCACAATGCTGGGGTATATCGCTGGAAACATGTGAATGTTAAACTGGTTAACGGAACATATGTCAAAGATAAAATGATGAAGAAGAAAGTGCGAGTATCCAAGAAAACAAAGATATATTATGAATCAACAATAATACAATTTGGCAAGTATAAAGGTTCTACGATACAACAAATCTTCGATAAAGATTTCAGTTACTTCAGATGGCTTATATTTAATGTTAATATTATAGTTATTGAACCCGATTGTATGGCTAAGTTATTAGAACGTAAGGGGTTACAAGACCAAGAACTTTTTGGTTACAACCGTCGTAATTATAAAATATTCTCTGAAAGTCATACAAAAGTAAACAACGGAAAGAATATTCTTTAATGAAAGTATTTCGTCTCATAAATATTTATAACAAATTATTCCCTTTCGCCTTTTAATGTCCTATTCTCTACAATAAATCATTAGTAAACACCGTTCATTTTATAGAGAAGTTTGCCTCAAGCCCACTCATCTAAAGGAACTGCGTATTGTCCAATTCTTTGCCCATCTAACGGCAAGGTTTATCCCGAGAACCTCTGATGAACGGGTTGTAAACAGACCTTCCAAAAAGTAACTGATTTTAAAAAAGCCTTATACTGTTATTATAACCAGAGTGACAACATTTCCATCCATTTCAAAAAAGTGGGATACTGTTTTGAAATAGTGCTTGCCCTTAATAAATATTTGAGGTTTTCTTCTTCTCCATATAATTTCTATATCCTTAAAGCCAACCTCTTTCTGTAAATAATCTGGTAAGGCTTTCCATATAGATTCCTTAAAAGAGAAAGTAAAACATAAAAATAACTCTTCTTTTAGTTTAGGTGTATTGGCAACCTCTTTATCTGTATAAACCCTATCTAAAAACCTATCTCTACGTTTTTTAAGAACCTTTTGAAACCTATTAAATTCAAGAATATCTATACCAACATATATATCCACCTGCTTTTCCCCTTGTAAGTTATTCGATTTTATTGTATATTTAATAACGTATCTTTGCAATCAAATTTTAGTTTATAAACAATTTACATTATAATTAGAAAAAAATGGAAGAAAATAAAAAAATAGGATTTATAGGCGATAAAACATCGGTAGGTTTTTTTAAAATTTTTGGTGCAGAAATTTTCCCTGCAACAACAGTTGAAGAAGCTGTCAAAATTATTAAAAATATTAGTTTTTCAGACTATTCTATAATTTTTATAACTGAAGAAGTCTTTGACAGAGACCTTCTTTCTAAATATGTTATGCGTAAACAACTACTTCCTTTACCAAGTCTTACATCTAATATAGGTAAAGGATACCAGATAGTAGAAGACCTGATAAGAACGGCAACAGGTATGAAAGAATAATTTTATAATAGTTAAGGAGAAGCACATAATGGCTCAACAAGGTAGAATAATTAAGGTAAGCGGACCTCTTGTTCAAGCAGAAGGAATGAGCGGAGCAAAAATGTATGATGTTGTGAGGGTTGGCGATGTACGGCTTGTTGGAGAAGTAATACGTATTGAAGATAATATCGCCTCTATTCAAGTATATGAAGAGACAGAAAGCCTTAAAGTCGGCGACCCTGTCTATGAAACAGGTGTACCTCTTGAAGTAGAACTTGGTCCTGGACTTCTAACAAATATATTTGACGGGATACAAAGACCTTTGTCTAAACTTGAAGCAGGAGGAGATTTTATACTCAGAGGGTTAGAAATGCCTCCGTTAGACAGGGAAAAGAAGTGGAAATTTACTCCTTTTGTAAGTAAAGGAGACCACCTTAAAGGCGGAGATATTGTTGGCGAAGTGCAGGAAACCCCGTTACTTATGCATAAAATAATGTTACCACCTTATTTGGAAGGTGAATTAATAGAAATAAAAGCAGGAGATTTTACGGTTGAAGATGTTATAGGCAAAATCAAGACAAACAAAGGTGAGACACCTTTCTACCTTATGCAAAAATGGCCTGTACGCCAAAGAAGACCTGTAAAAAACAAACTCTCTCCCGACCAACCTCTTGTTACTGGGCAACGAATTATAGATACACTTTTCCCTGTTATGAAAGGTGGTACTGCTTGTATTCCAGGTCCGTTTGGTAGCGGAAAAACAGTAGTTATGCACCAGGTAGCAAAATGGGCAGACGCACAAATAATAGTTTATATAGGTTGTGGCGAGAGAGGCAATGAGATGGCTGATGTTCTGATAGAGTTCCCTGAACTTAAAGACCCTGCTTCTGACAGACCTTTGATGGAGCGTACCATTCTTATAGCCAATACATCTAATATGCCTGTGGCTGCAAGGGAAGCTTCTATCTATACTGGAATAACTCTTGGAGAATATTTTAGAGATATGGGATATTCTGTAGCATTAATGGCAGATTCAACCAGTAGATGGGCAGAGGCTTTAAGAGAAATGTCAGGTAGAATGGAAGAAATGCCCGGCGAAGAAGGATACCCTGCTTACTTGGGAACAAGTGTAGCATCATTTTATGAAAGAGCAGGAAAAGTCTCTTGCCTTGGACAGGCAGAAAAGACAGGTTCTCTATCTGTTATAGGCGCTGTAAGCCCTCCCGGTGGCGACCTAACAGACCCTGTTGTACAGATGACTCTTAGAGTTGTCAAGGTATTCTGGGGTCTTGACGATAAACTTGCTTATCAGAGGCATTTCCCTGCCATAAACTGGCTTACAAGTTACTCTTTATATGAAGACAATATCAAAGATTTTCTTACTAAAGATGTTGGTGAAGATTTTATTAAAAACAAGAATGATACAATAGTTATACTGGAAAAAGAGGCAGACTTAAATGAGATTGTCCGTCTTGTAGGAATGGAAACTTTATCTGCACAAGATAGACTTGTGCTGGAAACAGCCCGCTCTATTAGAGAAGACTTTCTCCACCAGAGTGCTTTTGATGAAAGAGATTCTTATACTACACTTCAAAAGCAGTATAAAATGCTCAACTCTATACTACTTTTTCATCGTCTGGCAAGTAAAAAAATCTCAGAAGGTGCAGATTTAGACGAAATTATGAAAATGGATATAAGAGAAGCAATTGTAAAAGCAAGATATATACCACCTACACGTCTAACAGAATTTGATGCACTGGAGCAGGATATTCACAAGGCGTTTGAGTTTAAAATTCAGCCAACTGACTAAAAGAAGCAACAGCAACTTGCCCTGCAGATATACCGCCATCATTGGAAGGTAACAGACTATGGGTGTATACTTGAAAACCTTCGTTGGTAAGTTTTTCGCTCATCATTTTCATAAGAAACGAGTTTTGGAAAACCCCGCCAGTAAGGACTGTTGCAGATATATTCTTTTCTTGTTTTATGGCTTTACATATTTCTGTAATTATTTCAACCACTCCTTTGTGAAACTTGCAAGAGATAAGACCAACATCTTTATTTTTGAGGATATCTTTAACAATATCTCTTATTACAGGCGTATAATCTATAACAAAAGAACCTTTGTCTTTCGCTTGTTTTATATCAAACGAATAAAATGTAGAAGAAGATTTATTTGCAACCATTTCAAGTGCAATGGCTGCTTGGGCATCAAAAGATACCTCATTTTGTAACCCTATTATTGAAGCAACACCGTCAAACAACCGCCCCATACTGGAGGCAAGAGTACAGTTAATATCTTTTTTTAGCATCTCATAAACCCCATACATCTTTTTAAAAGGAACATCTTTAAATAAAGATATATTCATACCAGAAACATCTTTACCAAAAGAGTTATAAAGATATGACAACCCTGTTCTCCATACTTCTTTAACAGAGATGTCCCCCCCAGGTAACCCTATGTAATCGAGCCAAGCATACCTTTTATATCCGCTATAAGAGGCAATCATAACCTCACACCCCCTAATATCCTCTGCTTCTCCAAACCCTGTTCCGTCTAAAGCAATACCTATAACGTCTTTATTTGGAAGCATATTTTCAAGCATACAAGCAGCAATATGGGAGTGGTGATGCTGAACTCCAACATAAGGAACACCTTCTTTCTGTGCCACTTCTTTAGCAAAACTACTGGACATATAATCAGGATGAAGGTCGCAAGCCACTAATTTTGGTGTAAACCCAGTAATCTTTTTCCAATGTTGGTAACTGTTTTTATAGAATAAAAAAGATTTTAGGTTTTCAAGATTTCCAATATGTTGGCTTGTAAAAATATTGTTCCCTACCCCAAAAGAAAAGGTATTTTTCATATCAGCACCTGTTGCAAAGACTGGTTGCGAAACAGAAAAAGGTGTTCTTATAGGTTCTGGTACAAACCCTCGAGACCTTCTCAGTATATGTGTTTTTTTGTTAAATTTCTCAATTTTTACAACAGAATCATCACAACCTATCTCTATTTTTCTGTTATTGGTAAGAATGTAGTCTGCAACAACAGAAAGATTATCACAAACATCTGCATCTTGATAAAAAGTAGGTTCATCAGATATATTTGCACTGGTTGCAATGATTGTGTCAAACCTACCAAAATAGAATAAGATATAATGGGCAGGAGTGTATGGTAGAAAAAAACCTAAATATTTATTGTTAGGAGCAATATCGCTGGGCAAACAACAATTTTTTTTTCTCCTTAAAATAACCACAGGCGCTCTCTTTGAAAGAAGAGTTTCTTTTTCTTCTTTATTTACAATACAATATTGTTTTATTGTATTTATATCCTTTGACATAAGCGCAAACGGTTTATCTCCTCTTTTTTTTCTTACTCTAAGAGTTTTTACCGTCTCCACTTTTGTAGCATCACAAACAAGGTGGTACCCGCCTATCCCTTTCATTGCAACTATATGCCCTTCTTCTACAAAAGAGACCGCTTTTTTTATTGCATCTAAGGAGGTTCCTACCTGTGTACCTTTTTTATCAAACAATAGATATTTTGGACCACATACAGGACAACATACAGATTGTGTGTGAAACCGTCTATCTGATGGGTTGGTATATTCGTTATAACAATCAGGACACATCGAAAACTTATACATAGAGGTTTTATCTCTATTGTAGGAGATATCTTTAACGATAGAAAATTTAGGTCCGCAGTTAGAACAATTTATAAAAGGGTATAGATACCTTCTGTTGTGTGGTGAAAAGAGTTCTTCAAGGCACTCATTGCATATAGAGATGTCTGGAGGCAGTTTAATCTTGCTTGGTGTATTGTTAGGAAGACCGTTTTTACATATTTTCAGTTTTTTTCTCATCATTAACGTTTCATTCCTTGCGCCTTGTTTGTCATTGTAAAGGCTTGTCTACCGAGTACCTCGAGGGATAAACCTCATCCCATTAAACTCTCTGCAACCCTTTGGGGACTACTACTCCAAACACTCCAAGGGTAGAAGGCAAAGAGAAGGTGCATTCCTTTTCCGCCTTCGGCGGGTAAAACTCGCAAGATTAACTACAAAAGACGGAATGGGGGGAGTAACGTATAAAAACAAAAGCGTAAAGCAAAAGACCCCCTCACCCTTGATCCCTCTCCCCCAAGGGTTAGAGGGCAAAGAAGGTACATTCCTTTTCCGCTTTCGGCGGCTTGTTCCAAGTATCCCCGAGGGATAAATCCGGAATGACATATAAGGGGGAATCCCTTCACAAAAGAGGTACATTTTTACTCAAGTAACCATTTCCATAAAGAAATATATTTAATTGTTCTGGTTACCCCAAACCATGTAAATTCTTCTTCCCCTTCATAATTATCATTAAGAACAAACAAGTTATCGCATTTTACTTGATTACCTGCTTTCATCAAAGATTTTTCTTTTTTCTCTCTTTTTTGTACATCTTCAATATTCCAACATACCTGTATCAATTTCTTTACTTCTACACCATCTTTAAGGACAAAATCAACCTCCTGTTGAAGAGGGTGTTTCCAGTAAAATACCTTTGCCCCTCCGTTCATCTCGTCTTTCTTGAGTTTAACCGCTACAACATTTTCGTATAGGGTTGAAATATAGTCTTCTGTCTTAAAAGATCTGCTTTGAATAAAACCATTATCAATACAGTAGACTTTCTTATTAGAACTTAGTTGCCCTTCAAAGTTAGGAGAGAACCTATGTATTTTAAAAAATAGAAAAGACTCTTCAAGGTATTGTAGATACTTGTCTACTGTATGGACACTTCCACAACCAGAAATTTTACACAATGTATTATAAGAAAACTCTCTACCTGTATTAGATAAAAGATATCCCGCAAGGTTTTCTATTGCTGGCACAATACGAATTTTAAATCGGCTAATGATATCTTTATAAATAATTGAGTTATAAAGAGTAGCAAGATATTCTTTTTCATCCAGTTGTTTAAAAAGAGGTTCAGGGTATCCACCACAGTAAATATAGTCTGAAAGTTTTGCTCTCTTTTCGCTTTCTGTTAGGATTAGATGTTCTGCCCCTGCTGTTAAAAACTCCGCAAACGAAAAAGGCAAAATATTTATCAAGATATGTCTACCGGTAAGATGAGAAGCAAGTTCTTTGCTTAAAAGATTTGAGTTACTACCAGTAATAACAAGGTTGTACCCTTGCCTTTGTAAACGGTTTACAAACAGTTCCCATTTGGTAAGGTTCTGTATTTCATCAAACAAAATAAATTTTGGGTTGTCGTAAACAGACTCAATAGCATTAATGATATCATCATAATTTTTAATCCCAACAAGTCTTTCATCATCAAAATTGACATAACCAAATTTTTCTTTTAATGATTTAAGCATATTGAAAGCAAGTGAAGATTTTCCCGCCCGGCGAGGACCAATAATCACCTTTACTAAATCGTTTTTCATAGGTGTTGTATAATCAACCTGCCTCTCAATAAACCTTTCTTTCTGTTTTTGTTCCAGTTCTCGCTTTTGAATAATCAAAATATCTCTAATCATTTTATATTCTTCCATTATATTGCATAAAAGTATCAACTTTTTTGTATTATACTACCAAATAAGTAGAAAGTCAACTAAAAAAGACGGAATGGGGAGGCTGTTAACAAAAGGTTTAAGCCTTTTGTTCTACTACTATGAGCCTGTTAAGCCCCTCGAGGGTACTCGGGATAAACCCCAGAATGACAATCTTTCCTTATTTGCCTCTCCTTTTGGGGGAGAGGATGCAAGGTGAGGGGGTCTTTTATGTTTTTTACGTCTTCATTCAATTACCACCTCTTCTCCTGATTTCACCTTTTCAAGTTCTTTCAAATCAGAAGTAACCCTTCCAACCACCTCAACATAACCGGCAGCTTTTGGTTTTGTTCCTGTGCTTGCTGGGGTGGGTCCGAAAAAAAAGCATAGACACCTTCCATCTGGCCAGTAAGCCACATCTCCTTCTTCAAGTTCTATTACAGAGTCTGTTATACTGGACTTTACAGGTATCTCAAAATAGATTTCTCTACCCCAAACATTTACATTCACCTTAAACGGTAATTTCTCACATATTGCTTTTGCTAAACGGCTATCTTTCATTAAAATTTTGATTTCTTTATTTGCATACTTCATAACTATCTCTTTTTCCATAATATTTCCCTCAACATTTTAACTGCATTCATAATACCTTCCCTAACCTCATTTGAAATCTTCTGTGAAAACAATATCTTTTTAGGTTGAACTCCAACGATAGTACATTTTGCAGAAGTTTCTGCTTTAATATTTTCTATTATCAACGGCAAAGCTAAAGTATGTGTTGAAGAGGTGTTGCTTACCAGAGAACCTGCCTCCATAAGTCTTACTTCTCCTGGAGTTCCACTAAAGTCAACAGCGTCAACAAAATATATTCTATCTGGCTTAAATCCTTTTATCACGCCAATATAGTTTTCTATAGCGTTTTCAGCATTAATTATTTTTACATTCTCTGAGATATCCTCTTTATGAAGTTGTTCAGCTATTTCGCATCCTGCTGCATCGTCCCCTTTCATCCTATCCCCCAAACCTACCACCACTATACGTTCTTTTTTATTTTCAGGGGCAGACAAGTAAAGAAAATCTAACCATTCTTCAAAACCATCTCCTGTTTTTGAAGATAGCGGTATAAGTTTAGTATCTGGCGCAACCTTAAATAGGTACTCTTTAAATTGTTTGGTATTAAAATCCAAATGTTCAGACAAGTCCATTTTATTAAGGAGGCATATATTAGAAATATTAAACATCAAAGGATATTTTAAAGGTTTTTCCTCTCCTTCTGGGCAACTTGAAATAATAACGTTGTAACTTTCGCCGAGAGTAAACGCAGCAGGGCATACAAGATTGCCAACATTTTCAATAAATAGGATATCTATCTCATTCAAATTGAGGTTCTCAAGGCCTTTCTTTACCATATTGGCATCCAGATGACACGCTCCCCCTGTGTTTATCTGCACCACAGGTATACCATATTTTAAAAGCCGTTCACCATCTAACGTTCCTTCTATATCTCCCTCTATAACCCCAGGTTTTATATTTTTTAATTTAAGTTTAGGTATTGTCTTCTCAAGTAGAGATGTTTTACCCGAACCGGGAGACCCCATAACATTTATACAGCACACATTGTTTTTTTCAAATAATAACCTATTCTCTTCAGATATTTTATCATTTTCTTTCAATATGCTTGCTCCTACCTTAATTGTTTTAACCTTATTCTTCATAAACCTCTACCTCCACATTATCAAGTATAAACTCTCTATCAGCAGGGTTAGCCCCTCTTGTTACACATATTTTAGCATCTTTATATATCTCTTCTTTTCCGACTACAGAGCGAAACATAAAATTAAGATTTTCCTCATCTATACAACTATATGGGTTTACAGTAATATGTATTGCCAGAAAAGAATATATATTCCTATCGTCTTCTTTTATTTTGTTAAGAATTTTTAAAAGATTTGAAATCAATACAAGTTCATGCATTTTATTTTTTTACAATGTTGCTAAAGACCTTTAAGAAAGGTTGTTAGAGATTTTTGTTTTTATCAGGTTCAGTTTTTTTCCAGACAGGCACTCCAGCAGCTTTAGCTGATTTAGCAAGAGCGTGTGCAGCCGTTGGTGAGTTTAAAAAAAGAAATATAAAACATACCAAAGATTTTATTCCTATACCAGTAAACCCTGTTATTATAAGAGCCCCTATCAAAACACTACCTGTTCCCAGAGTAACACATTTTGTTGCCGCCTGCAACCTGCAGTATACGTCAGGCATTCTTACCAACCCTACACATCCAAAAAATGTAAAACATAACCCTACAACAAGAAATATTTGCCCAATAACTTCACTCATCTAAATGCCTCCCTTCAAGAAACTTTGCAAAAGTGATTGTACTAACAAAACCAATAATTGACCAAGCGATACCTATATTCATATAATAATCAAAACCTGTGTATAACGCCAATAGAACACAAAATATCACAACTATTATACCAAGAATATCTATCCCTACCATCCTGTCTGCAGAAGTAGGTCCAACAAAAATTCTGTAGACACACAAAGCAACACACACTGTTAAAAAAACTAATAAGGCAATCATTCAAATACCTCCTTAAGAATTCTTTGTAACCTACCGCATATAATTTCTTCTGCTTTATGTGGGTCTTCTGTCTGTACGTATATCCAGTGTAATATAAGTGTATCACTTGTGATGTCCATAGTAAAAGTGCCCGGCGCAAGAGTGATAGCGTTAGCAAGAATTACTCTACCCAGAGGGGATTTAAGATAGAGAGGTATCTCTACTATCCCCGGTTTAATTGGTAAGTTTGGACTTAAAACCCTATAAGCCATTATGAAGTTAGCATGTACAACCTGCACAAAAAAGACACCTAAAAATTTAATAAATGCAAAGTATCTCTTTATTTGAAAAGTATGTTTAGGGTGGTAAGGAAATTCTTTCCCAAATAACGCTGTAACAATTAAAGCAACGATTGCCCCAGCATAAAAATTGGCAACCTCCATATTGCAAGTTACCATTAGCCAGATAATATACAAAACTATAAACATAAAAAAGTATCTCATTTCTTTTTCCTTTTACTCTTCTAACAATATACTTTCATCGGTTTCCGAAATATGTAAACTTTTATACGAAAAGTTTTCCATCACTCCAACGGTTTTATCTAAAACAGTTTTTCTTATAGAAGGTATCAGAAAAACCCCTGTAAATAGCACCATAAACGATAAGGTTGCCATTGGCACCAACAACCCCAAAGGAGCTTCTTTTTTTTCTTCTTTGGTTTTAGGTTTGTTGTAGTAGACGTTCCTTAATAGTTTAAGAAAATACCCGAGAGTTAAGACAGCAACAAAAACTGATAAAAGAGCAACCCCAAAGTATCCTGCTTTTACAGCTGCAAGTATAATAATCAGTTTACTCCAAAAATTACCTAAAGGAGGAATACCTGATATTCCGAACATTCCCATATTTGAAAATAAGGTTGTAAAAGGCATCTGCTCATTGATTCCTTCCAAATCATTAGAATCAGTGGTGCCTGTCATATATTCAATTGCGCCTATATCTAAAAATAGTAGTGATTTAGAAAAAGCGTGCCCAATAAAATGCATAATAGCCCCAAGGTATCCCAAGTAACCTCCAATACCTATTCCAATCGCACAATACCCTATCTGACTGATAGTAGAATAGGCAAACAACCGTTTGATATTTTGTTGTCCATAAGCCATAATACCGCCAAGTATCATAGACACCACTCCCAACACAATAAGCGCTGTCTTTATCTGGTATATATCCCCAAAAAGGTTCAAAGAAACACGTATCACAAGGTAAAACCCTATAATTTTTATAAAAAGGCTCGACAATATAGCCGACACTGGTGCAGGTGCCATAGAATGAGCGTCTGGTAGCCAAGTATGGAAAGGTACAAGAGCCATCTTTAATATATACCCAGACAAAAGCAGAGCAACAGTGAACCATAAATGAGAAGGAGGTAATTTAGATAAAGCAAATGCAATATCAGGCAGGTTTAAGGTCCCAGTAAGCCCGTATATCATAGCCATGCCAAAAAGTATCATAGTTGATGCCAAGAACCCCATAATAGTATATTTTAATGATGCTTCCAACTCTTCTGCCTTCAAACCAAAAGCAACAAGTATAAAAGACGATATTGAAGCTATTTCAAAAAAGACAAAAATGTTCCATATATCCATACTTATAAGTACACCGTTCATACCTGCAAGCATTAACATAAAGAGAGAGTTAAAATATATTCTACCTGTATATTTTTTCATATAGGTATCTGAATATAGTAGTATGAAGAATGTTATAAAATTGCATACTATAAGAAATAACGCAGATAAAGGGTCAACCATTAAAGCTATACCTACGGGATTTTCCCAACCGCCTGCAAAAGATATAAATCTACCTTGAGAAAAAACATTGATTCCTATAAGGATAGATATAACAAACGCAAGAAACGTGCATATACAGGTAAATTTCCCTGCCAACTCCTCGTTCTTCCTAAATAACAACGGTATAACAAAAGCAGAACCTAAATAAATAACCACCGGCATAACAATAAGGTTCATCCTTTTAACCTCCGCATCTTTTCTATATCAAAGGTTTCATACTTTTCATAAAGACGGATAGCAAGTGCAGACAAAAAAGCAAGGAAAGCAAGGTCAATAACTATTGATGTTAAAACAAGTGCCTGAGGTAAAGGGTCAACGGCTAACTTATAGAATTCATCTGGTTTGGTCTTTTCAGTTAACACCGGAGCCATCCCGCCCCATTGATACCCCATCACTATAAACAACAGATTAACTGCATAACCCACAATGTTAGCCCCTATAATAATTTTTATGATATTCTTTTTAGCAACAATACCATATAACCCTATAAAGAAAATAAGAGCAACCAGAAGATATATAACCATTATTCCTCCCCGCTCTGCCTATATATAGGCCCATTCTCTTTCTTTTCAAGGCGAGCCATAGACAGAACAGAAATGCCAACAAAAAGAGCTGAACAAATTTTCATACCTATAGCAATATTAGCAAATACCATCGTACCACCACTCCATAAATGGAAGAGCCGGCCTTTATTGAGGAAATTATAAAAGAAGTGGCCTCCTGTAAACCCTAAAACAGCAATACACAAAAACCCTAAAGCCCCTAAACTATCAATCAGCCGAGCAATTTTTGGAGGGAAAACTTTAAACACATAATCTTTCCCAAAAGCAAGCAGAAGCAGTACAAACCCTCCAGCCAAAACAGCCCCACCTGAAAATCCGCCCCCTGGATTAATATGCCCATATAAAACAAGAGCAATGCCAAAAAGTATAATAAATGGGAACACTATTTTTGAAATACCCTTAACTATCTCGCTCATCCCTTTATCCATCAATCCTCCCTTTTAACCATACTATTATTCCTTCCCATTCCTTTTCCGCCTTCGGCGAGATTGCCACGTTACGAAGCCCCTCCTACGCCAAGGCTTCGGCGGGTAAAACTCGCAAGACTAACTACAAAAGGCGGAATGGGGGGCTGTTAACAAAAGGTTCAAGCCTTTTGTTCCCCTACTCCCACATTTTGTTATCCTGAACTTGTTTCAGGATCTCTAACCTAACCCACTTAACAGAAGCGGTAAAAACGAGATTCCGGATCAAGTCCGGAATGACATGCAGGGGGCAATCTCATCTTTTATCATTACGTCTTTCGTTTTTGGTTAAGTTGCTAACTACCCCTCCACCTGCGCTAAAATGCAAGCTTCGGCGGATAAACCTCATCCCATTAACCTCTTTGCAAACTCTTGGGGACTTACTACCCCAAACATCCCCTAAGGGTAGAAGGCAAAAAAGGAAAGGTGTATGCACCGTAGTACCAGAGTGAGTAAACACCCCATACGCTTTTCTTTTATGCTTTTATCATTGCCTTTGTTTTTCTTTTCGTTAAAAAAGTATGTGTCTATGAACGAATTACGAGGTGCTACTACAACTCAAGCAAGAATCGGGCTGTTAACAAAAGGTTCAAGCCTTTTGTTCTACTACACTGAGCCTGTTAAACCCTTCGGAGATGCCTTTTATGCAGAAGGGTAAGTTCTCAGAGTGCCCGATTGTTGTGTAGAAGGTGTATGCACCGTAGTTCCAGAGTGAGTAGACACCACATACTTTTTTGTCCCTTTATCCATCAATCCTCCCTTTTAGCCGCAACATCGCCAATACCCCCAATATAGCAGTAAAAATAATTGTAGCTTCACCAAGTGTATCATAACCTCTTAAATCAAGTACTATAGAGTTGACAACATCCGCTCCTTTTAATGTTTCTACCGAAGATTTTAGGTACCCCGAGCCCATAGTCATAAGCGGTTCCCCAAAAGGTCTTAAAAACAGTTTAGAGTTAAGCATAAAAGTAAAAAGAAATATACTAAAAATAAGTAGCACAAACCCTGCGTACATACCCGACGAAGACATATCCGCAGAAGATTCTCGTGAAATAATTGATAATAGAACGATTAACGCTACAATCTCCACAAAGACCTGTACTATAGCAATATCAGGCGCTCCAAGAATAAGAAAGAGGATACTCAGAATAAGGCCTGCTGTACCCATTGCCACAACAGAAGAGGTAAGACTTTTTGCTGATATTGCAATAACAGAACCAACAGCCATAAGAACCAACAGAGAAGATAAGAGAGGTATATTTAGTATCATCTTCTTATAACCTCCATTAATAGTATAATCCCTGCAAAAATCCATATAATATACTTTGCAAGCAGCCCGTTCTGTATCACTTTAAGTTTAGATACCCACCTGTTTAAGATATGGTTTCCTCTATGGTACACGTTGTCTACCATTCTAACCCCTATAACTTTAAAGAATCTACCTGTTTTGGGAAGAGATTGTAGAGCTCTCTGGTAAATATCAAGGGCACCCCTCTCTTCTGCCAAATAGAATATCTTAATTAAAGGAATATCTTTTATTGTGCCATAAAAATGGGTACCATCAAAAGATGTATCTTGAGAAGATAAAAGTTCTCCACCTACAAAGTTTTTCACTATCCTTACTTTTTTAAAAAACTTGGTAAACACAAGTACAAATATAAATAAAACTATGACCAACCACCCATACATACCAACCAATTTTATATGCGAAATGTTAAGGTTCACATACTCTCCAATAGAGGGAAAAACAATTCTCTCTAATACCAACCCTGGAAAAACTCCAAAAATAAAACAGCCCAGTGCTAAAATAAACATAGGTATATTCATAAAGGGAGAACTTTCCAATCTTTCTCCTTTTAGTTCTTTCTCTCTTACCCCCATAAACGAATCGTTCAAAACTTTTATAAAAGAAGCAAGTGTTAAAACGCTACCCAATAGAGCAGCAACCATAGCAAAAATAGACAAACTGTTTCCTTTAGTTAGGAGCGCTTGATAGATTATCCATTTTGAAATAAAACCATTAAACGGAGGTATCCCTGATATAGACATTGAAGCAACAGTCATAACAGCAAAAGTGAAGGGTAATTTTTTAGCAAGCCCTCCGTAATCTTGTAGGTATCGAGAACCTGTTGTTTTTATCAAGACTCCTGCGCCAAGAAAGAGTAAACTTTTGAATATGGCGTGGTTAATTGTGTGGTAGATAGCACCAACAAGACCTATACTTGTACCGCAAGATATACCAAGAAAGATATACCCTATCTGGCTGATACTATGGTAAGCAAGAAGTCTTTTTATATCACTCTGGATAAGAGCAAGGAACACCCCGCCTACAAGAGTCAAAACACCTATTATAGTTAGGATTACATCCCAAGATAATGACCACGAAGGGTTAAATATTCCAAAATATAGTTTTATAAAAGCATAAACACCTGTCTTAATCATTATCCCTGATAACATAGAGGAGACAGGTGTTGGAGCTGCAGGATGGGCATCAGGAAGCCAAGTATGTAAAGGAATAATGCCAGCTTTAATGCCTGTGCCAATAAGTATAGAAGCAAAAAAGATATGTTCCCATACAATATTGTCACCGATAATGGTAGTGCCAACTAAGATACCAATAATTCCAAAAAGAAGCATCATACTCCCCGCTCCTGTCATAATTATGTATTTAACTGATGCCTGCCTTGCTTCGATGGTATCATTAAAAAGAACAAGAAAGAAACTTGCAATGGTCATTATTTCCCAATATACGAATAGGGCAATAAAAGAGTGAGATAAGACCACCCCGTTCATTGCACCAATAAATAGAAAGAGCAGGGAGTCATAGGCGTAACCGTCGTCAGGATTGTACCACTGAGAAAAAGAGATACTTGAAAGAGAGATAGCTGAGATAAGTATACCAAAAAGAAGACCAAAGTTTTGCCAAGAGTAAAGATAATCATTGTTAATATAAAGAGAGTATAAGCAACTCACAAGAATAGCGAACCCTCCAAATAGCGAGACCCATCTTCTATACTTTCTGCCCATCCTGGGAGAAACAAGATGAAGTAAAGATATTCCAAAACTTATTATTACAGGTAGAAACCACACATTAAGATTCAACTTTTTCCCTCCATTGGTATATATAATTCTCTACAACTAATCATATCCGTTTGATATAACATAATTACATAAAAACTAAAGAAATTTAAAATAGTGCCCTGTCATAATTATAACCAAAACAAGAGAAACTATTGCAAGTAACAGGACAGAAGTAAGCATAGGTTTAAACCCAACTCTATTTTCTCTCAAAACCTCTCTTTTTTCCCCCATAAACACATAAAAGAAAAACCTGAACATATATAAAAGAGTTAAAACCGATGAAAGAATAGCAGAGAGAGCATAAATAATCTGTTTACTTTGAACCATTCCTATTATAATCTCTAATTTACCAAAAAAACCCGGTAAAGGTGGTATCCCTATTACAGAGAGCATCCCTATAAAAAAAGCAAAAGTTAGTGCTGGCATCTCTTTTATTAAACCACCCATCTCTTTAATATTTTTTGTACCAAATACCCTCTCAATAACACCGGCACAAAGAAAAAGCCCTCCTTTACCCAGAGCGTGAGCAAAATAAAATATTAACACACCCTCAGCTGCCGTCATATTAAATACCATCAGCCCGGCTATCATTAAACCAAGTTGGCTAACAGTAGAAAAAGCAAGTATCTTCTTTATATCTTCTTCTCTTAAAGCAATAATACCAGCAACAATACTACTAAAGAGAGCCAGCCACCCCGCCCATAATGTCCACCCTGAAACCAAAAGTGTTCTAACAAAAATCTTAAAAAGCCCATAGACACCTATCTTCACAAGGACAGCAGCATGAAGAAAGGCCGTTACGGGAGTAGGGGCAACAGATGCGTCGGGTAACCACGTATGAAAAGGGAAACTGGCTGACTTTGTTAATACCCCTATAAAAAAAAGAGTAAACACCAAAGGAGATACTTGCTGACAAGATAACTGAGATAAACTTAAGGTTCCCGTCTGCGCATATATACACGCAAAACTTAACATCATCAACCCGGCACCAGCGCTAGTAATAAGAAAGGCCTTATCTGCTTTTAAGAGGTGCTCGTCTTTTCTGTAAAAACCTATAAGTTTCCAAGAACATAACCCTGCCAGTTCCCAAAAAAGGTATAGAGAGATAAGGTTATCAGAAAATATCACCCCCATCATACTCCCTATAAAGAGCAACCCCCAGAAAGAAAATTTCTTTTGTTCTTCAACCTTCTCTTCCTTAAAATAACCCAGAGAAAAGAGGTATATAACTACTCCCACAAAAATAGAAGTCAAAGCAAAGATGTAACTTAATGAAGTACATCTAAAAAAGACATTAAGAATACTCACCTCAACTGTGTTTTCCCTAAAACGCTCTTGTACTTGTACAGGACCACACCCAACCATAGTGTTAATAATAGGAAAAGAGCAAACTAATTGTGTTAAAAGAACGAAAAAACCTGTTATAATGGATCTCCTTGCTGGTAACAGCAGTACTATAAGTGCGCCAGCAAAAGGCAACAGCAAAACTGACATCAACATTTTTTGGTCAATATACATTTATGACTACCTCTCCCTCTTCTCATCTGTTATAAAAGCAAGACGCCTACATTTAGGGCATACAACCTTAAGGATATCTGTTCTCTGTATAGGGGCTACCACGGTCTCTTCTACCTCAACCTTTAGCTCCAAATCTGACATCAATCCAGATATCATCACAGGTTGAGAATATGCAAGGTTACCAAGTTTCCTTAAGGTCCAGAGGATATGTTTTTCTGCCCCTATAACCTCTTTACAATGCTTACAAACAACAAGGTTATGCTCTATACTACTTTGAACTTTTTTCTCGTCAAAGTAAGATACATCAAAAACTTTAGTAAGCTGTATACCTGTTTCAGTGATACAGTTTCTTTCGCATTCTCCACAAAACAGGCAATCCTTAGGATGTTGAACAAGTACACGTTTGCCTTTACCTTCAACAACTGTATCTATCATCTCAATAGCGTTAGAAGGACAGACTTGAAAACAAGCCCCACAACCTACACAGGTATCTTGATTATATTCAGGTTTTCCTCTAAACCTTTCTGCTGGAGTATGAGTTTTAAAAGGGAATTCTGTTGTAAAAGGTTTTGAAAAAATACTTGATATAGCTTCTTTAAGTTCCCTTAGTTTAGGTTTTCTCATTCCTTTTTTATACCTCTCTTCTCAATTCTTCAGTTCTTTTTCTTGAGAGTTCAACCAAATCAGAAAAATCGTACCTCTTCTTATTCTTCTTTTCAATATCGTATACTGCAACCCTTTCTGTGCAACAGTAACACGGGTCAACAGCGGCAAGGATAATTGCAACATCTGATATCATTTGTCCTATACAACTTGCTTTAAAGGTAGGTATATTGTTAGAACTGGGAGCCCGTATTTTATGTCTAACTGGGCTGTTGGCTCCATCGCTTTTTACATAATGGAAACACTCGCCACGAGGAGCTTCGTGGTGACCTATCCCCTCGCCTGGAGGTATTTCTCTAACCTCATTTAGTATTTCTCCATCGTTGCCTTCAATAAAATTTAATGCTTGCTCAATAATTTGTACCGACTCCATACATTCAAGCAATCTTACTACAGCTTTATCAAAAACATCCCCGTTTTGTGTCTTTATAACCTTCCAATCTAAAAAAGGGTATGCAGAGTACGGGTCATCTTTTCTTACATCTACTGAAACACCGCTTGCCCTTGCAACAGGACCTATCGCACCAAAATCTTTAATATGCTCTTCTGTTAAAACACCCACACCTTTCAAACGAACACCTAAAACAGGGTCATCAAGAACCGCATTAGTAAGCATCTTAAGTTTCCCGGCAAGGTTGGTCAACACTTTTCTTAAAGTAGGGATATCTTCATCTTCAATATTTCGTCTAACACCACCTATCTTAAACATAGCATAATGGTTTCTATTACCTGTTATTATCTCAAACATCTCAAGAATAGATTCTCTATATTTCCACGCCCACATAAAAATTGTGTTATACCCAAGAAAATGACCAGCAAGCCCTACCCATAAAAGGTGGCTATGTATTCTCTCCATCTCTCCAATTACGCACCTAATATATTTGGCTTTGTCTGGTATAGATATACCCAACAGGTCTTCCACAGCGTTACAATACGCAAAAGGGTGCGAGGTAGAACATATCCCACATATCCTTTCCACAAGAAACGTTACCTGGTCCCAATGTTTACCTTCAGACAACTTTTCTATTGCTCTATGGTTGTAACCTGCTTGCCATTCCACATCAACAACCTTTTCTCCTTCACAATATAGAGCAAAAAACTCTGGTTCTTCAAGTAGAGGGTGGTAAGGACCTATTGGCACAACAACTTTCTTCTTTTTGTTTTTCATTATTTATTTGTCACCAGTTATATTGTTACTGTTTTTACGTAAAGGATAATCTTCTTTAGGCCAATCGTCTCTTAACAAGAAATGTTTAAGGTTAGGGTGACCTACAAAATTTATCCCTAAAAGTTCCCAAATCTCTCTTTCAATATAAAAAACGCCCGGAATAGTGTCTACAAGAGATACAACTTCAGGATTGTTACGTTCAAGAAAAACCCGTAACGATACTATTGCACCAAACAAGTCAAACCCAAAATGGTATATCAATTCAAAAGAATCAAAATTGTCAACTCCGGAAATAATAATATACCTTCCATTAAGTTGGCGAAAAAGAATATTAACGCACTCTTTAAGAAATTTACTATCAATTGTTATATATATTCTTCGTTCATTATGAACTTTTACATCTTTTATATAATTTTTAAGTGTTGCTTTTAAGGTTTTCAATAACTTCATTTGAGTTTCTCCAGAAGTTTAACTATACCAGCAATCATTGCTTCAGGTTTAGGTGGACAGCCAGGTATATAAATATCTACCGGTATAATTTGATTTAACGGTCCTCCCATCTGGTACCCGTCCCTAAAAATTCCGCCTGAACAAGCACAGGCGCCTATCGCTACAACAACACACGGTTTAGCTGTCTGATGGTATACCTCTTTTATCCTTTCTACACATTTTTTATTTACAATACCTGTACATAAAAGAGCATCAGCGTGTCTTGGGCTACCAACAAGCACCATACCAAAACGTTCAATATCAAACCTTGGTGTAAGACAATCAAGTATCTCTATATCACAGTTATTACAAGAACCTCCCGATAAATGGTAGACCCACAAAGATTTTTTTAATGCTTTTAACTTTAAGTTCATTATCTCCCCATAAATGCTAAAAGTATACCTACCAACCCTAAAAGAGTTAGCCAACCCCAAAACAATTTTAAAGCTTGGTCTATCCTTAACCTTGGGTTAGTGTTTCTAATAAGGGTTATTAAAACTAATACTAAAAGGTACTTTAAAATACCAGTTATTGTGCCACCCACCGAGGAGGTAGATACCCCTCCAAAATATAGAGATACAAGAAACAATGGTCCTGATATAAACAGAACTGCTTTTGTTAATTTAAAAAAACCGTACAGAATCCCAGAATATTCCATAAAAGCACCAGCTGCAAGTTCACCTTCAGCTTCTGCAAGGTCGAACGGCACAAGCCCAAGTTTACCTTGTAAAGAAAGTAACCCTATAACAAACCCTATAATACCAGAGATAGAACCTATAAACATACCGTTTGTCTGTTGGTGTTGGATAATTGTAAAAAAAGAGGTTGTTGAGCCGCTCTTTAAGGCAGGGATAATAATAGCGCAAACAAAAGGTAACTCATACCCCAAAAGAAGTTTTATTTCTCTACTAATACCAACAGCTGCAAGAACATTCCCAGAAGCGCTACCGCCCAATATTATAGCGAAAGAAGGAATGGTCAACAGGTATACAATAAGAATTATATCCCCAGCAAAAGATAGGCCTAACTTCATAGCAAACAACATTATCGTTCCAGCCATTGATGCCGAGAGAAGAGCAAGCAGTGGAGCAAAAACAAACATAAAAACGTTAGATTTCTCTGGAATTAGTACTTCCTTACCTACCAGTTTAAAAAAATCTACAAAATTCTGATACCACGGCGGTCCCACACGAAATTGTAGGCGCGCTGTCAATTTTCTATCTATCCACATAGCCACCAGACCTAATACGTTTAAAAGAAAGAAACTTCTAATGATAAATATTAGATAGTTACCTATACTCATTTTTTAATTCCATAAAAATTAAGCCAGTTAAATACTCTTACAATAATCTTTTCTCCCATCTTATAAAGGTTAGTTTTGTCGGTAATATCATCTTCTTTTAGATACTGTATCGCTCCACTTTCACATCTGGCAACACATAAAGGCACCTCGTCTTTTTTAAGGCGCCCAATACACTCATCACATCTACCCACAAGGTAAGGGAGTAATTCTACCAATATAGTCCCAAAAGGACAAGCAATTGAACAGGTCTTACAAGCTATACATACTAAATTTGAACGTTTAATTAGTCCTGCCTCTCTTTTTAAGGCACCGTTAGGGCAAGAGTTAACACAAGGATAATCTTCACATCTACGGCACGCAAACATAAAAGCAATCTCTTCTCTTAAAGTAGTTATTCCATCGTTATAAGGGTGTAACTTATAACTACATTGGAAAACCTCTTCTGTTTGCAACAATATATCATAATCTATATAAAGTTTTTTCATTCTTTTTAGACCCATATATTAGGTTTATCTTTCAACTGAGCATAAGTAAACACCGGTCCATCTTTACACACAAAAAGGTCACCAATAAGGCAATGTCGACATTGACCTACCCCACAATACATCTTCCTTTCCATAGAAAGATATATCTGAGCATCTGTATAACCTATCTCAAGAAGTTTCAATGTAGTAAATTTCATCATTATAGGAGGTCCACAAACAACCGCAACAGAGTTAGAAATATCAAGAGCCAACCCATCAAGAGTTTCTGTTACCACCCCTTCACCATACTTCCAACCAGGGCATTTCCTATCAACCGTTATCCTGAAACTTAAAGGAAACCTATCACAAAAATTGTGCCACTCGTCCAGAATTTTATCTTTATAAATATAGTCCTCTGGAGTCTTCGCACCACAACAAAAGATAATCTTCTTATAGTTGTCAACCGTCTCCATTAACGCAAAAAAGAGAGCCCTTAAAGGTGCCAACCCAACACCGCCTCCAACAAGAAGAATCTCTTTACCTTGGTAAAAATCTAATGGGTAAGGTTTACCATAAGGACCTCTCACTCCGACAATATCTCCTACTTGCAGATTATGTATTGCGTCTGTCACTCTTCCTGTTTTCATTACAGTAAACTCTATTTTGTCTTTATCATAAGGAGAAGATGATGGAGTAAAAGGTGCTTCACCAATTCCAAAAACAGTTAAAGAGGCAAACTGTCCTGCAAGAAAAGAAAACTCTTCTAAGGGTTTTAGTTTAACTGTCACAATGTTAGGAGATTCAGTCACTACTTCAATAACATTACATTTTATTGGCGCATAAATATTTTTTTTCATCAAATATTTACCTTTTCGTTTCTTAACACCTCAGTTATGACCGACCTTTTATCTATCTTCCCTATACATCCTGATATACATCTTCCACACCCAGTGCACCCCTTAACCCCAAAATTTTCAACCATATACCAGTATTTACATAACAATCTATTAGCATACCTATCATACAAAGACGGTCGAGGCGAAGCACCTGCAGCCATTTTAGCGTATCCGGGGAAAAGACAACTATCCCAAACCTTATTTTTTTTTATATTTTCTGAGGTACCTACATCTTCAAGCAAAAAAGATACACAGGTTGGACAATTGTTGGTACAACTACCGCATTGAACACAATTCTCAACATCTTTAGGAGTTTGCCAGATTTCGCTCTGATATGCACCTTTCAGGTTATCTAATTTTGAAAAATCGAACCTTCTATTGCTTTCTTTAAGTTGTTCTGTTACTCTTTTTCTCTGCTCTTTCCTCATTCCTACCTGTTCACCTGAAGATTGAAAAAACTTCTGGTCATTCCCAATAAACGCAGCCCCTTTATCTGTAGTTACATCTATTAAAAACCCATCCTGACAAAGAGAAAGATTTAAATCAAAACCATTCTCGGGGTAGGGATGTACACCTACAAGTTCACAAAAACAGGACGAGTACGGAGATAGGCAATCAAAACTTATTATTAGAGTATTATCACGGCGGTATGAGTAGTTAGGGTCTTTATAATCTTCTTCTAAAAAAACTTTATCAAGAATTTGTAACCCCTTTATATCGCATGAGGTAGCCCCCATAACGATAATTTCGGATATGGCGTCAATTGAAGGAAAAACTCTTTCTTTGAAAGGTAACAAAAATAGTTTTAAGGGCTCAATAGGTCTTGCTCTATTATAAACAATATCCTGACAATTAGTAGCAAAAACTCTCTTGTAAAATAAGGACCCCCTATCATCAAAAGGAGCAAAGATTGTTTTATCGACAGTTTTGCCCTTAATAAAACCTTCCCAGTCTTGCTTGGTAATATATAAGGTTTCCATTATCATTGTGATTTGTTTCACAATCTTAAGGTTATAACTATTTGATTTTCTTGTCAAATATTTTTTTCTTACACCTTCATCCTTGATGGCTTTATCCTTGCCCACCACTCCATCCTGAACGCCTCATTTTGTTATCTATGAAGTAATAAAAACGAGATTCCGAATAAATCCGGAATGACATATAAGGGGGAGTCTAATTTTTTATCATTACGTCTTTCGTTTTTGGTTAAGTTGCTAACTGCACCCCTCATCCTTGATCCTTCTCCCTCAAGGGGAGAAGGCAAAGAGAGGTGCATTCCTTTTCCGCCTTCGGCGAGATTGCCACGCCAAAAAACGGCTCGCAAAGACGGAATGGGGGGTAGTAAAAAAAGCAACAAGGAAAATTTGACTTATATATTATAGTAATATAATATAAGTTGTATGGATAAAATATCAATAATAGATACACACGCACACCCTGTTTTAGGAAAATTTGCAGACGACGCTGCTGATAAATGTTTGAAAGCAGCTTTCCAGTTTAATGTGAAAAAACTCTGTGTTATGGGTAATGTTTCTACCTTTGGAGAAGACCCAACCGAAAAAGAAGTACAAATAATCAATGATAATAGTATACAAGTAGTAAAAAAACATCCTGACAATTTTATCGGTTTCTGTTTTCTCAACCCCAAGCATGATAAAACATTTATTTTTGAAGAGGCCGAAAGGTGTATTGCGCAAGCAGGGTTTAGAGGTATAAAACTGTGGGTATCAGTAAAAGCTAATGATAAAAAGTTATCTAATATTATGGAAGTAGCATCAAAGTTCGGTATCCCTGTGTTACAACATACGTGGTATAAATCTATAGGAAATAGACAAGGGGAATCGAGCCCTTCTGATATTGCTTACCTTGCTTCAAGGTACCCTAATATTAAAATTATTATGGGACACCTTGGAGGTTGTGGGATGAGAGGGGTTCTTGATATAGAAAAATTCAGTAATGTTTATGTTGAAACAGGTGGTAGCCAACCTGCTACTGGTATTTTAGAGTTTGCAGTCAGAACAATAGGTCCTGAAAGAGTTTTGTTTGGTTCAGATACACCTTGCAGAAGTTTTCCATCTCAGCTTGGTCGTATTTACGGTGCTGATATAAGTGACAAATCAAAAAAAATGATTTTAGCAGAAAATGCTAAAAAACTACTTGATATAAAATGATAATAGATACAAATGTTTCATTGGGTTGTTGGCCGTTCCAGAGTTTATTGTTAGGTACGCCGTCCAAATTGAACGCTCACCTTAAAAAGGAAGGAATTTCTTTGGCTATCGTCTCTTCAATAGATGCTATCTTGAACAGAGATATAGATTTTTGTAACAAACAATTGATAAAACAGGTAGAAGAATACCCGTCTTTAGTACCTGTTATGGTTATAAATCCAGTGTTGGCTAATTGGAAAGAAAATCTTATAGAATATACTCAATTAACTAAAACTAACGCTGTAAAGATTTATCCCGCTTTCCATAGTTACTCTCTATCTTCAAAGTATATGGAGCCATTAATGTTGGAGTTAAAAACTCTTAATATGTCTCTTATGGTTCAGGTTAGAATAGAAGATGATAGAACACAGTTTCCAGCTATGCAGGTACCTGCAATTGGTTTAAACGAAATTATTGAATTTTCGCTTGCTTACCCAGAAAACAATATTGAATGTTTATGTTTAAACAGTTCTGAAGCAATAACAATATTAAATGAAACAAAAAATGTTTTTGTTGATATATCTTATATTGATGGTTTGAACTGCCTGCCAAATTTAATAGAGAAGACTTCTGAAGATAGAATTCTCTTTGGTTCTCACTCACCTTTCTTATATATTGAATCTGCAAAAATGAAGACGCTCTATAAAGAAATACCTAATAATGTTAGGAACAAAATCTGTTCAGCAAACATCTTATCTTTTTTGCAAATAAACGATATATCAAATCTGGCAAACTTATAAAAGAAGACACCCCTCTGTATGTCATTCCAGACTTGATCCGGAATCTAGTTTTTTACGTAGTGCCTATTATAAATGTGGAGTGCATTAGAGATCCTAAAACAAGTTCAGGATGGTAAAATGAGGTTAACTGAACATTCACCTGTTAAGTTGCTACCGTTTCAAACTATGCCCGTACCCTGTTGAAATCTTTCTTCCAAGTTTTGTAAGCAACCCTTTAATCTCTTCAATAGATTGTTCTGCATCCTCTTTTAGGCATACCTTATCAGGATATATAAGATAAAGGTTTTTATATTGAGGTGGAGTGAAATTTGGCATAATAACATTTGCGCCACACAAAAGAGCTTTCTCTGCACCTTGTTTATGCAAAGTTCTTATAGCTGTTGTTGCAGGCATATGTGATGTAGGAACAGTTATCCGTGCGAGAGCAAGTGTTTTAAGGGTAAGGTTTAAATCTCCTGGACGGCATTTGCCAAGCGGAGTATCTGGATGAGGTAAGAAAGGTGTAATACTTATCATAGCAGGATTGAGTTGTTTTAATAAAAGAATATCTTCTTCAAGAATCTTTATTGTCTGTTCAGGTAAACCCACAATATTGCCTGCACCTGTTTGAAAACTTAATTGTTCAAGAATATCAAGACATTTTAATCTTGCCATATATGAAGAATCAGGTTTAAGTTTTTTGAACAACTTCTCGTTTGATGTTTCAAATTTAAGTAAATATCTATCAGCACCAGAATTTTTTAAAGCTCTATATTCATCAACCGTTTTTTCACCAAGAGATAAAGTAACAGCACAATCAAGTTCTCTTTTTATTTTTTCAACAATATTACATATCTCTTTTATATCCCGTCTTTCTTCACCTGATTGAAGAACAATGGTTTTAACTCCATTAGCTACAACCTGTCTGGCAGTCTCTAATATTTCATCAGGTAACATCCTGTAACGGGTAAGTTTTTTGTTATCTCGCCTTAGTCCGCAGTAAAAACAGTTCTTTTCACAATAGTTAGAAAACTCTATAATCCCTCTTAAATGAACATCATCACCGCAATGTTTTTTGCGTATAGAGTCTGCCTGTTGAAATAGTTGGGCAACGTTTGGTGTATCTATTTTGTTACATACAAGAATATCTGTCATAAAACCCTCTTATTAAAAGTATATATCTCTATCGCCTTTTTTGGTTCTATTATAATATTCTATAAACATAGGATAAACAGAAGGCATCATCTGTTTTATTTCTGAAATTTCTTTCTGGATAAGAATTTCTGCCTCTTGGCGAGTCTCTTCAGAAGCAAAATCGTCTAACCACTCTCTAAAAGTTAAAACAGCGTTAAGTTTACAAAATCTGCCTTCCTGCCCTGTTTTTAAAAGTTCCATAATCGACTTACCTGTACGGCTACATCTATACCCAGCTGTACAAAAAGAAGTTATATACCCTAAACTGGTAAACTCTTTTATTACTTCTTCAAGACTGCGGGTATCTCCAAGAATAAACTGTTGCTTATCTGCTGTATCGCTATCTTTTTTATGGCTATATCCGCCTACTCCTATCCTTGTTGAAGCATCCGTTTGGGTAATACCCAAAGAGAGAGAAGTTCTTCTCATATCTGCAGTTTCTCTTGCAGTGATTATCATACCTGTATGAGGAACTGCCAGCCGTATAACTGTCATAAGTTTTATAAAATCTTCATCAGACACTCTATAAGGAGGGTTATCACTATATGGAGTACCTAACGCAGGGTCTATCCTGGGAAAAGAGATGGTATGGGTTCCCACTCCAAAAGATTTCTCAAGTTCTCTGTTGTGAGCAACAAGCCCCATAACTTCAAACTTCCAGTCATAAAGACCAAACAAGACCCCCAATCCAACATCATCTATACCTGCTTCCATTGCTCTGTGCATTGTATAAAGACGCCATAAGTAATTCCCTTTTATGGTTGCTGGAGGGTGTACTTGGCTATATGTTTTAGGATGGTACGTCTCTTGAAAAACCTGGTATGTCCCTATCCCTGCATTATGAAGTTTTTTTAGGTCTTCAATACCAAAAGGTGGCGCATTAACATTTGTCCTTCTAATCTGACCATAACCATACCTTGCTTTTACTTTAACCCCGTAAACTGCTTGTATAGTATCTGTAATATAATCAACATCGTTTTTAGGATGCTCTCCATAAACTGTTATCAGCCGTTTGTGTCCAATTTTACCAGCAAGAATTTCTGTCTCTCGCTTAACCTCTTCCAGGGTTAAAACTGTGCGAGTAACCTCTCTATTAGAAGACCTAAATCCGCAATATGCACAGTTGTTCACACAATAGTTACCCATATAAAGAGGCGCAAAGGTAACGATTCTATTATCATAAACCTTCTTTTTAATCTTTAAAGCTGTCTCTTTCATCTCTTCCAACATATCCTTATCTGTTACATTTAACAAGCAGGCAGTCTCTTCTAAAGTCAAGGTTTCTATTGACAAAGATTTTTGGAGTATATCCTTAAACCTTTCAGGTGTGCATACGGTTTCTATTTTTAAGAGCCTTTCTATATCTTGAGCATTTATAAAAGGTGTTTCATTGGTCATAAACCGTTCTACTTCAGGCATTCTTATACGTTGTTTTGTCCATTCTTGTATATTCATTAGTTTTTCTCTCTATTAGAACTTTTTTGCTTAATAAGTTCTCTTTTATATATTGTTAGTTCTTCTGGAAAAGGCGATAAAGCTCTATCCAAAACACCTTCAAGAAAAGATATCACTACACCATAGTTTGTAATTGGAACATTTTGTTCTTTTGCTTGATATATACGATTCAACATCTCTCTCTGCGTTAGCATACAACCCCCACAATGTATAACAAGCTTATATTTCTCCATATCTTGTGGGTAATCTCTACCCGAGAAAACATCAAAAGGAACCTTAAACCCTTTATATTCTTGTATCCAGCTAGGAATCTTTACCCTACCAATATCATCGGCAATAGGGTGGTGAGAACAACTTTCTGCTATAAGTATTCTATCGCCTTTCTCTATAGAATCTATTACCATAGCCCCTTTAACCGCTTCAGCAAGGTTTCCCTTGTATCTGGTAAAAAGAATAGAGAATGTTGTACAATTAACTGTGGATGGAAGCTGGCTTACCATTTTACCAACAACCTGAGAATCACAAATCGCTAACGAAGGTAACTCTTTCAATTTACTGATTGTTTCTTTTATATTATCGTCTTTAACAACAATAGTTATTATGTTATTATCGAGAGCATCTCTTAACACCTGCACTTGCGGCAATATCAAACGTCCCTTGGGAGCTTGAATATCTATAGGCACAATCAGCATTAAAACCCCTCTGTTAGGAACCAAATCTCCTACAAGGAAAGTTTCAGCAAGTACGCCGTCAGGGCAAGCTTTAGAAAGTGCTTGTTTAAACTCTGAGATAGTCTTATCTCTATTTGCACTATCTAAACAAGAACAGTAGAGATAGTATGGAGTGATTTTTTTGATTTTTGAAATAAAATCCGCTCCAGGAGATTTTATATCTATCTTATTAACAACCACAATGAGAGCCGCTCTATTCTTCTTTGCTGTCAAAACCAGTTCTTCTTCATACTGCCCCCATATATCAGGTTCAACAACAAGTACAAACACGTCTGCTCTCTTAAAAATATTTCGAGTTTTCTCAGCACGCAATTTGGCAAGAGGAGATATATCGTCTACACCTGCAGTATCAAGAAAAACTACAGGTCCTATAGGTAACAACTCTATACTTTTTTCAACTATATCTGTTGTTGTACCGGGTAGAGAAGATGTAACAGCAACATTTTGGTGCGTAACATAATTGAGAAAAGTAGATTTCCCCACATTTGTTCTTCCAAATATACCTATCTGCAACCTCAATGATTTGGGTGTTCTCCTCATCATAATGTTTTCCTATCATAAATGGCGCCCTATTTACGGTAAAGAGGTCTTGGATTATAAAAAGTGTGGAGAAGTTTATGACTCTTTTCACTAAGGGGTTTTCCAAGAAATTCGTCGTATAGTTTTTTTATGTACGGATTCTCATGAGCATAATGATAATCTTGATTTTCATCATCTAAATATAGCCCCTGAGCACGAGACATACGCAGTTTATCGGTAACACCATAAGGCTGCCCACCACCACCTACACACCCGCCAGGGCAAGCCATAACTTCCACAAAATGGTAAGGTGGTTCTTTCTTTTCTGCAATAGCTTTCTGTATTTTATTTAAAACATATTCAACATTACCTATCCCGTGAGCAATAGCTACTCTTATTTTGTTACCAGCAATATCCACAGTGGTTTCTTTTACACCTTTCAAACCTCTAACACTTTCAAAATCCATAATACCAGCATTCTTTCCAGTAACCAAAAAATGTGCTGTTCTTAAAGCAGCTTCCATAACACCACCTGTAGTACCAAAAATAACTCCTGCTCCTGTATAATCTCCCAGAATATGGTCTGGCTCTTCATCAGGTAGACCAGCAAAATTCACGCCTGCCTGTTTTATCATACGGGCAAGTTCTCTTGTAGTCAAAGAAACATCTATATCCTGATACCCAGAAGCAAACATCTCTTCGCTCCGTGTTATCTCATATTTTTTAGCTGTGCACGGCATAATAGAAACCATAAATATTTTTGAAGGGTCGATATTATGTTTTTCAGCATAATATGTTTTAGATAACACTCCAACCATAGATTGAGGAGATTTGGCGGTAGAGAAATGTTCTATCATATCAGAATAAAATTTCTCCATAAAATCCACCCAAGACGGACAACAAGAAGTAATAAGAGGAAGTGGTCCTTTTTTGTTTACAAACCTCTCAATAAACTCAGTAGCTTCCTCCATAACAGTCAAGTCTGCACCAAACGAGGTATCAAAGACAGCTTTAAAACCAAGTTTTCTTAAAGCGGCATACAGTTTGCCTGTCAGGTTTTCTCCTTCAGGGTAACCAAACGCTTCACCAATAGCTACCCTAACAGCAGGAGCTATCTGTACAACACAATATTTATCTGGGTCATAAAGAGCTTGCCAGGTTTTTTCGGTTTCATCATATTCAGCGATAGCGCCTGTTGGACAATGGGCTGCACACTGCCCACATTTTATACACGGGCTATCTGCAAGGTCAATATCTCCAGCGGCTGAAATTCTTGTATTAATACCCCTCTCCAAAAACGAGAGAGCCCAAACATTTTGTATATTTTGGCATACATTAATACATCTACCACACAGAATACATTTATCAGGCACAATCTTAAGTATTTTTGTGGAAAGGTCTGGTTTTAAACCTTTCTGTAACTGGTGGAAAGGATATTCTCTTATACCAAAATCAGCTGCAAGTTTTTGTAGTTCACAATTATTGTTTCTTGCACATTGGAGACAGTCGTTTGGGTGATTAGACAATATAAGTTCTATGACTGTCTTACGCACCTCTTGTAGTTCGTTATCGTGAGTAATTATATTCATCCCTTCTTCGATAGGTGTACAACACGCTCTTAAAAATTTACTACTACCTCCATTCTTAACAACACATATCCCACAAGAAGCCGTTGAATCAAGGTCAGGATGTTTACATAAAACAGGAATATTTATATTGATTTTTTTTGCAGCTTCAAGAATCGTTGTTCCTTTTCTTACATGGACAGGAATACCATTTATATTAGCAGTTATCATTTTACCCCCTAAAAATAGCGTCAAATTTACATACTTCAAAACAGTTGCCACACTTTATGCATAGCTCTGGGTTTATCACATATCCATCTTTATTGTTACCTGATATAGCAGATACTGGACAATTTCTAAAACATAGACCGCATTTTCTACATTTATTCTGTATAATAGAGTATTCAAGAAGGTCTTTACATTTACCTGCCCGACACTTCTTATCTTTTATATGCTCCATATACTCTTCTTCAAAGTATCTCAAAGTTGAAAGAACAGGATTTGGCGCTGTCTGCCCAAGACCACATAAAGACGTCTTTTTTACTGCAACAGCAATGTTTTTCAATTTCGAAATATCTTCTTCAGTTGCAATACCTTTTGATATACTATCAAGATATTCAAACATCTGTGTTGTCCCTATTCTACAGGGAGCACATCTACCACAAGATTCATCAACACAAAAGTTCATATAAAATTTAGCCAAATCAACCATACAGTCGTTCTCATCTATAACTATCATTCCACCGGAACCCATTATAGAACCGAGTTTTTGTAAATTTTCATAATCTACTGGGGTATCAAGATATTCCTTAGAAATAACTCCACCAGAAGGACCGCCTGTCTGGACAGCTTTGATGTTATTATCATTAAGTACCCCACCACCTATATCGTAAATAATTTCTCTAAGTGTTATACCCATAGGTACTTCAACCAACCCTGAGTTTTTAATTTTACCAGTCAACGCAAACACTTTTGTTCCTTTAGATTCTGCGCTCCCTATCTGCGAAAACCATTTACCGCCTTTAGAAAAGATAACAGGTATATTAGCAAGAGTTTCCACATTATTTATTACAGTTGGTTTGCCCCACAACCCTTTAACTGAAGGGTATGGCGGACGAGGCGAAGGGGAACCTCTTTTGCCTTCAACAGAAGCAATAAGAGCAGTCTCTTCTCCACACACAAACGCTCCAGCGCCAAGCCTTATCTCAACAGAAAACGAAAAACCGCTACCTAAAATATCTTCTCCAAGAAGACCGTATTTCGTAGCATCATCAATAGCTTTCTGCACCCTCTGTATTGCAAGCGGATACTCTGCTCTTATATAAAAGAAACCTTTGTTAGCGCCAGCAAGAAACCCAGCAATCAGCATACCTTCCAAAACAGAATGAGGGTCACCCTCAAGCACGCTTCTATCCATATAAGCTCCTGGGTCTCCTTCATCTCCGTTACAAATAACATATTTTTCATCTGAGGTTTCTTTCCTTGTGAAACTCCATTTCATCCAAACAGGAAACCCTCCTCCACCTCTTCCTCTAAGACCGCTCAGTTTAAGTTCTGCCAATGATTCTTCTGGTGTATAATCAAAAAGCACTTTCTTTAACCCTTGATATCCACCCTGCTCAAAATAACTCTCGATATCCTCGGGATTAATAATCCCGCAATTTCTTAACACAATCTTAAATTGTTTATCTTTAACTGAATAGAGTTTGTCTTCAATCGGTTCACCTGCTTTAACACTCTTATCAATAATCATCCCAATATCATCAACTGAAAGGTTGGTATAAACAAAATCATAAGGTAAAATTTTAACAGCAACACCCTTATAATAGATTCCCATATCAGCCATTCTTACAACCTTCCATTCTTCAGATAATTGTCTTTTATGTAGTTCTTCGACAATTGCGTTCTGAAAAAGGGTTTCCTGCCCTTTGCCATCCGTATCTTTAAGCAAAATAACTTTCATATTTTATCTCCGTTCTCTTCAAATATATCGTATATATGGTCGTTTAAAAGTTCTTTATTAATTATATGTCTATCTATTATAGAAACAGCAAAATTCTTATCTACATTCCCGTACACCACAACAGGAAAATTCTCTATTGAAACCTCTACCATAGGTTCAGCGTAACACTTACCGCCACATCCACATTTTTGAACATCTATATCAAGATTTCTTTGTCTAACTGTGTTTTTTAGAACTTCAAAAACCTCTTGAGCGCCAGCAGCAACACCACAAGTGCTCATACCTACCTTAATTACATTCTTTTTTCTTGCTTTTGTTTCCTTTTTTTCGTACTCGCTCAACTTATCTTTTGTGAGTTTTGACATTATTGAGTTCTCCTTTTTTAGCGTATTTTGAAAGGATATTGACAACATTATCTCTTGTCATATGTCCATAAACTTTATCATCTATGGTTATTACAGGAGCCAGACCACAGCAACCAAGACACCTTACTACCTGAAGGTAAAACAATCCATCGTGGGTAGTGTGCCCTTCTTCAATATTTAGTATACTTTGTATCTCTTCAAGTATTTTGCCAGCCCCTTTCAAGTAGCAGGCAGTCCCCAGGCACACAGAAATAATATGTTTACCTGGCGCTTCAAGCCTGAAAAAATTGTAAAATGTTATAACCTCATATATCCTGGCAAGAGAAATTTGCAATTTTTGGGATAAAATAAAAGCAACACTTCTTGGCACATAACCAAACTCATTCTGTATCTCGTGAAGTATCATAATTAGATTACCAGGTTTATCTTGCCACTTTTCCACAAACAGAGCTACCTCTGATATAATCTGTCTATGTTTTTCACCTGCTTGTTCGGCAAGATGTTTTATATTAGATGCAAGCACCTCGTCAATCTCTTTTCTTAAAACAATTGTTTTAAGCGGTACTTTGTCGATAAACATTTCAATACCTTCAGGTAGTTGCTCAACCCCATCATCAGGAAAAATAATAATAGCTGGAATACCGTTAATACCAGCATACTGTAAAATTGATTTAAGAGTATCACCTCTTTTTCTACCTTTCAACATCTCTAAACCTAAAATAATGATATCAGGAGCTATCTTTTTTACTGCTTCAAAACCTTCTTTATAGGTTTCAATTGTAAAAATTGAATAGTTATATTCACCCAACAAAAGTTGCGCTTTTGCTATAAACTCTCTGTCATTATCTATAATCAATATCTTATGTTTCATCTTTTACCTCTTTAGGTTACTTAGGTTGCTTGATGCAGGAGAGCATCATAGTTTGTGATTTATTTCACAAAGCGGAATAAAAAAAATGGAACGATTTCCATTATTATACCATTTCTTTGGCTATTGTCAATACTTCAAATTGAGATATCAATAATTTCTGATTAAGAGTGGTTAATTATTGAATGGTACACAAAGCAAACTGGATGGACTTGCAACCTAATTTGGAACGTAGCAATTCTCTCGGGGGTACTCGGAACAAGCCCTCCTCGTAACAACAAGCGTCGCTTTCCCGAAGGTCGGACCTTCGTATTTCATTCCTTTGGAAACTTAAAAGTATCTTTGTTTTCTTCCCACCAGTTCTTCCACTTGTTTACATAATCATCAACCATCTTTTTTGAAACAACAGGCGGCAATCTTCTAAAGTTCTGTTTGGTAACTCCTTCCAACATTATTCTTGCATTGCCTGCTTGTATGGGATTTCTCAGCAATTCTATCAAAATAGGAATTCCTGCTTTCTCTTTTTGCTCAACCAATATCATGCCTGATTCTAACCTTACTTTCCCATCCTTGTGTTTAGCTAACTCCTTTAAAAACGGGATAGCTGTATTTCTGTGTTCAGGGAGTAATGCCTTTGCAGTACTAATCTTGATATTCGCATCTTTATGTTTAAGACCGTACTGTACCAATATTTCTATTGCTTCCGTTGTTCCTATATGCGCAAGTGCATATAACGTTGTAGTATCATTCGGGTCTTTCTTAAAATGTTCTCTAAGAACTGGAACTGCTTCTTCTGCTTTCAATTCCCCCAATAATCTTATTGCTCTTTGTCTGTCAGGTTCTTTATCAGAAGAAGCCACTTTCAATAAGGCAGAAACTGCTTCTTGCCCAAATTTTTTAACAATTTCTCGTTGAGCCAATGTATATATTCCGAAGGAAGTAGTATCTCCTAAAAATTCTAAGAAGTCCTCTAATCTTTCGGGAGTTTTTCCTGTCATAACTGTGAAATAGTTGTAGTTTCTATTCATCTTCCCGAGGGAAAGATAGGCTTCAAATTTTACCCAATCGTCTGGGTCCTTTAACAATTTTTCTAAAACAGAAACTGCTCTTTCATCTCCAAATAATCCCAAATGGCATGCAACAGTCCTTCTTATTTCTACTATTGAATCATCAGCCATAGTAAGCAAAACTTTAAATGCTTCTTCAAAAAGGTTTTTCTCCTCTGATGTTAGAAACTCAAAATCCTTGAAGCTGATTTCCCCTAATCTAAATCCTATCGGGCTTCTCCTTTGAAAAATTACACTTACTGCAATAATAGAATTTCTCCTAACGGCACTATTTTTATTTTTCAATCCTTCTACTAAATGAGGCAGAACAAGTGTCCCAAGTTTTCTTATTTCACCTAAGGATTGGCCTGCTTTTTCTTCATCCTGAAATTCGTTTATTAATCGTAAAATTTCCTCTTTATTATTAGTTTTTATATCCAATACTTCAGGAGAAGATTCTTGCAACAAAGGAATAAAAACAATTAATGAAAAACAGAACAAGATTTTAAGCTTCATTGTTTTCATAATTCATCAATCCCAGGGACGATAGCCACCAACGAAAGAACCGTCATAGGCATCTATCCATACTTCAAATGCTGCACTTGCTTTTGTCTTTTTATTAAGATACAAAAGACGAACTATCCAGCACAATCTGGTATCAGGATTAAACTCTTGTGATTTCTTATACCAGTCCATATCAAAATAATGCTGGTGGAAAGCATCCCTCTGGAGGTTCACTATTTCAAGGTAAGGCGGTTTTTCTTCCTTTGAAGTAAGACCTATAAGAGATGCCGTTTTCTCTTTTAGTTCTTTCAGCGTTTCTCTGCTGTATCCGTATTTCCTTTTCAATTCCCTATCACTTAGTTGTTGTAACTCTTTTTTCTTATTAAAGGAATCAAGAAAACTCACCCAGTTTTTGATTTCTTTTCCTGTTATTTCAATCGCTTTCTGCTTTGCTTGTTCTACCGTTATCTTTACTTCTACTGTTGAAGGGGAATTGCTTCTGTAAAATTTATTATATGTTTCAAACTTCCCGTCCATAGCGAATAATCCAAGACTAATGGTTTCATCGCGAAACTTATAGCCTTTATAGAAACGCGGGTATTCAAATAGAATGTAGTGTGAAGGTCGTACGAATCCGCTTTTTGAGCGCGGCCAGGTATTTTCAAGCAGACCTCCCACATCAGGCAATTGTTCTCCGGTTATCAACTTGAAGTATTTCGCAGCAATTGCCTGACAATCTTCCCTGGTAAGTGTAAACGGCACTGTTTTGCCTTGACTTGATTCTGCTGCCCGCATGTTACCTAATGAAGTGTTTATAATCTTCATTAATTCACCTGTTGCACTATCAAAGATTAATTCAACAGTACCACAAATATCTATAATCCTTCTCTTTGACCAACTTTCTTGATATTTAAATATTTTCACTGGCTTACGCTCAATACCGCCTAATTCTGGTCCGAGTATTTCCATCCATTTGTTATATTCCTGTATCATTTCTTGTTCTGTCTTGGCATTTCCGCGCGAGCATAAACAAAACAACGATATTACAACGATACACCAACATTTTAAGATTTTTTTCATTTCCCCTCGTAACATTATTGTTGTATTATCATCCCTAAAAAATTATACTTGGAATACTATTATTTGTCATCGCAAGAGGTTTATCCTATACATTATTATTTATTCCCATTCCTTTTTCGCCTTCGGCGAGATTGCCACGCTAATAACCGCTCGCAATGACAAGCATAAAGCAAAAGACCCCCCTCACCCTTGATCCCTCTCCCCCAAGAGGAGAGGCAATTAGAGAGAAATTTCTCTCCCGCCCAATTTTGTCGCCTGAATTTAATTCAGGATCTCTAACCTAACCCACGCTGGTAATAGGCATAACGTAAAAAACGAGATTCCGGATCAAGTTCGGAATGACATACAAGGGGAAACCTCATCCCATTAACTTCTTTAGCCTCCCTCAGAAAAACTGTCGGTATAAACCCCTCACCCTTGCCTTTGTTTTTCTTTTCGCTAATGGAAATGGAAACTCGGTATCCTTTGCAGAGTGAGCTTTCCGAAGGTCCGACCTTCGTATTCAGCGAAGATTTCGGTAAAGGATGTAAAGTATCCATAAAGGGCACCCAAAATAAATTAATGCCCAAATTGTATTGATAAAGAAAGGAACTTGGGGTTTTGGAGTACGGTCAATTACTTGATTAATTATTATTACTGCAATTATCAATATAACTGCTATCATCAATTCTATAATGTCTCTTTTTCTCCTAATTTTCATTTTTCGGACCTCTTTTAACTCGTTCTGTTTATCCGAAAGTATGTATATTGTTGATATGGAATTATTTACAGGAATGTCGTTTTGAACAGAGGTGCTTGATTTTCTACTTACTTTTGTTATACCCCTCTTTGAGGTTGTGTCAACAGGTTATATAACCAGTTTTGTTATATAAAAAAAGGGGAGTTATATGAAAAACTCCCCAGGATATGTATAATATATTACTTTTCTTCAAAAACTACCTTGCCAGCACATATAGTGGTAACTACTTTGCCTTTCAATTGTTTTCCCAAAAAAGGAGTATTAAAACTTTTTGATTGGATATCCTTTTTTGTGTAAACCCACTTCTTTTTAATATCAAAAATAGTTATGTCTGCTCTTTTACCTTCGGCAAGTTCGCCTCTATCTTCCAAACCTAACACTTTTGCAGGGTGATTTGTCCATTTAGATATTATCTGTTTCAACTCAACCCCTTTATCAATCAACTCTAAGGTAAGGGGTAACGCTGTTTCAAAACCTATAATACCAAAAGGAGCATTTTCAAAACCCGACTCTTTTTCTTCTTCAGTATGAGGAGCGTGGTCTGTAACAATGCAATCTATTGTATTATCTTTAACCCCACCTATTAGCGCTTGTAAATCTTTTGATGTTCTTAACGGGGGCGAAATTTTAGCGTTTGCATTATACCCAGCCACAGTTTCTTCTGTTAAAACGAGATGGTGAACGGTAACTTCACAGGTAATATTAGAATGTCTCTTTTTAGTTCTCCTTAATATATCCACAGCTTCTGCTGTTGAAAGATGTGCTATATGTAGCAACCCTTCTGTTAAAACAGCCAAAGCAACATCTCTATTGACCATTATTTCTTCTGCTTGACGAGGAATACCTTTTAGCCCCATTTTTACAGATAGAGCACCTTCGTGCATCACTCCATTTTTGGTTAGGTGTTTATCCTCTGAGTGAGATATAACCCGTTTCTTGTACAGTTTTGAATATTCTAGAGCTCTCCTCATCACAAGGCTATCCATAACACAATCACCGTCATCAGAAAAAGCGCAAGCTCCTTCTAACGCCATTTCTCCATAAGGGGCAAGTTCTTTCCCTTCTCTATTTACAGTGATAGTTCCTATAGGTAGAACATCGCAATACGCCTTTAATGCCCTGTTTTTAATAAAACCTATAGATACCTTGCTATCAAGAGGGGGTGAAGTGTTAGGCATACAACAGATAGTAGTAAACCCGCCTTTAACAGCAGAGAGGCTACCGTTAACTATTGTCTCTTTATCTTCTCTGCCCGGTTCTCTTAAATGGCAATGTATATCTATCAATCCAGGGATAACATATAACCCAGTAGCATCTATAACTTTACAAGAAGCAGAAGTTGGTATGTTTTTGCCCCTCTTTTCTATTTTATTGCCACGTATAAGGATATCTGATACACCTTCCCAGCCACTTTGGGGGTCTACAACGTAACCGTTTTTTATTAAAGTATCCATACTATATATTATAAAACAAATTTGTTATACACGTCAAACTAAGATGAAGGTCTAACCTTCAAAATGTAGGTGATGAACACACGAGAAGGGTTGTTTATTATTTATCGGAACTAGTTATCACTCCCTTCAGAGGTCCTTTAGAAAAAGCAGAAACGCCTTCTAAGTTGCCATCAAAAGAGAATAGAGCCCTTGTATTATCGTCAATTATAGGTATAGTCTGTGATGGCGTAAAATCTTCTTGATACCTAACAATATCTGATATATGTAATGAATCTATTGCACCTTCAAACGGTCCTACCTCAATTACTTTAGATTCATCAGCAAGTTTAAATTTTTTCACACCTGCCACAGGTTGTAGGGGATAGTAAGAAAGTTTTCCGCTTGCAAGCCCAAGTTTTTTACCATTAACAAAAGTATTCAACTCACCTTCCATCTTAGAGGAACCCTCCTTTATATCCCACGTGTAAGCGATATGAGTCCATTGGTTAGCTCTAAGAAAATGGGTTGCTTCAAAACCAGCAACAACATTTTTAGATGTGTTGGAAAATAGCCTACTTGAGAGGAAACTCAGTATACTAACAGCATTAGCTGTCCCAGAATAAGTGTGTAATAGAGATATAAATGGACCTTTGACAAAATTATTATTTATAGTTTGCCCCATTCTCATAGGCATATCGTAGGTACTTCTATCTGCTTTAAACCAGAATTCTACGGTACCTGTTGTACCAGGAAAATATGTGTCCCCTCCATCAACAACCCTATCCCCTCTGTCAAAGAGTAGAATGTTGCCTGCTGAAAGTCTTAGAGCTTGACCGGTTACCCCGGGAACAAACTCTTGAGGTTTGTTAGACACAGTTGGCATATATAGTTTCTTAAAAGATTTACCTGTTCTTTGTGGCAAGATATCAGGAGAACCAAACGATACTATTGGTTCAACATTAAGAAGTTTAGCAAAAACAGGGGTTGACATACCAGTAAACGAGTTTATGTGATACTCAATACTCCATATACCGTGCCTATTATTCACTGGAATAGTAACCTTACCTATAGTATTGTTTGATGCCTCTAAAGCGATTGTCCCATCAGGGGTTTTTATACTAAAAGGTCTTCCTATAAAAACCTCCAGTTCTTTCAACCCTTCGGGAACATAAAAGAAAACAGGCATCCCTTCCCCTGAGCGTCCGTAAGGTTTTGACCCTGTATGCTGCCCAACAGATACAGACCAAAATCCTTCTGGACAGTATAGAGCAGTTTTAGCAGAAGTGGAATCCAGTAAGGTAAAAGTATCTTCATCAGCAAGAGAAAGAAGATAAAACCCGCTTTCAACTGAAGCCGGCACAATAACAGAAACAGAAAGGTTTTTTAGTCCGGTCGGAGGGTATAGTGCTGGACGTTTTTGAAAAAATGGTCCGGATGATTGTTGGGCTTCTTTTTCTACCTTTATATTCTCAATAATCTTACCACTGGTATATAAACGGACCTCCGGCGTTCTATCGGGTTGGCCTGTTTTAACAAATAGATTTAAACGTGTCTCTTCTCCTTTCTTATGGGTAAAAAGAATCTTTCCTTCAGGAGCCTCTATGGGCTTAACTATTAGAGGGGTTGTTTTACCGCTCCAACCGTTGTCGGATATCAGTTTTAATACTGTAGGGATACCTATAAAAGGGTTATGGTATTCGTAATGTCCGAGAAACAAAATAGACCTTGGTCCACCAAATTTAGATGTTACGTACAGGTTAGGCCAATCCAATACATTTTTTGGCTTCTGTTGAATATGCTCTGCTAAGGGATTTTTATTGCCATAATAGAGCATATCCTTCAAAGCCTGTTCTGCAACTGTTCTGTGTCTTTCATCTCCGCTTATCCAATAACCTATTGAACCAGTAAAAGCATCATAGTTTTTGTAAGCAATAGCCCTGTATCTTCTATCAAAACGGTATCTCTGGTCAATAAGTTTGAGAAAACCCTCTTTTGCAACTTCATCTCCTGTTTCAAGATAATATTCAAGAATATTATGGCTTGCTCTCATATCTTTGTATTGAGGACCATAACCGTCTTCAAACAACCGAAGAGCGTTCTGAACTCTAAGGTCAACCGTCTCCTTTACTATTGATTTAGCCGCTCTCATAGCGCCAGGATCCCAATCTAACATCATCAAAGTCACAAGAGTCCTAATACCTGTTGCATGAAATTGTTGAGGAGTACCTCTGGGGCGCCATCCACGTTGTTTAAAAGAATCTCTTATCATATACAATAAATCGCAAGAATATTCATCACCTGTCAAACAGTACTCTAAAAACCAATGACCTATATCTCCAGCGTCAATCACAAAAGGCCATGAATTTCCATGCCCCCAGAATAGGGGTAATTTACCTTGAAGTCCTCGCCCTGCTTGTGTTGGAATAAAAGTACCTTTTTCTTTTCCTGGAGCGTCTGAATGCACCAGGAACCAATCTCCTGTAAACCTGCTAAACTTATGTCCCCAATTATAGTATCTACGTTCACCGCTACGGGCATATAAACGCCAGGGTTCGCGCCTGACCCCGTATTCTCTTAAACTTGATATAACATGAAATATTGACATAGCCCTATCGTTATATGAACCATAATTTCTATCAGGGAAGCATCCCCATGCTATATATCCGTTCATAGGGAAAGCGTAAAGAGGTATAATAAACCTATCCCATAAGTCAGACAGAAGAGCCTCTTCTTCAGGAAACTGTTTTACATCTTTATGGTGCATAGGGAAACCCATTGCCTCTGTTTTACATAGTTGCGCAGTATCTGTTAAGACAAGAGGTGGTTTTGACGCGGCAGAAGCGGTTGCTTTAACAAGACTCTCGTTATAGCCACCTAAACTCGGTAGGAACCACATATCGTGAGTCCGTGCTGCACCTTGGGCATTACTTTTAACAGCGTCAAGATCTTTATCTTTGGGACTCTTCAAAGCTAATTCAGCCCAACTTTGTAGATACTCCTTTACTATAGTTTTTGCTCTAAAATCGAGTTCCCTACCGCACCGTCCTGACCAGAACACCGAACGAGCCCCTTGTGGACCGAAAGCAATTTCCTTAGGAAATCTCTCTGCAAGCCAAGGCATTACAATGGTTATACCATAATTACCATAATCTCCGTATGCCCAGTCGCCAGCAACAGATATGTTTTCAACAGGCGCAAGTTTCCCTTCAGCAAACCTTCCTATCGTCCCTCTACATTCCTTCTCAGCAAAATGAACGTATGTATCCTGTAAAAGATATATCTCGTTACTGTTTGTAGCAACCTTCCTAACAACTTCTTTGCCTTGTTGGTTCAAAGAACAGTATACATCGGTTGGGGTTGAAGAGGTTTTAAATTCAAGCCCATAATCTTTAAACCAGACCTTATTTGTGTTTTCAGTAAAGATAATTGAATGGGTGACCCTTATATACGGGACATTAGCAGAAAAATATATCCATATATCAGCTTTCGCTAATCTTTCACCGCTGGCTGTAACGTACCACCCAGAACGTTTGAGTACCAACCGACCAGGGCCCTCTTTTATAAATTTATTCTCTATATTTGCCGTTGGACCTGCTACCCTTGCTGTTCTACCTTGATTATCAACAAGATACACTCCCGCACCAGAACCATTTAATATAGGAATTTTTGAGCCACCAGATGTAAGCCAAGCCGTTTCAGGAAGAAGTTTATCTGCATCAAACTGATAAACCGCTGCCCCTGTATCTACATTAAAACTACCGTTATCCTGCCTAACTACTTTCAAAGGGTTAGGGTAAGCACCTCTTGTAATGCCCTGTCCATATTCAACACTATATTTACCTTGAGGGGATGCTGTAAATCCTGCCAACGCCCAGCGGATACTCCCGTCCTGCCATTGTGCAGCAATATCAATCTGGGAAGGAACTTCTTTACCTTGACTCATTATACGTATAGCAGAAGGGTCGTTAACTTCTCCCTTAGCAAAAGGAACACTTGCTATCAATGGCCAAGGATTGTTTAGTTCAGTCAATGTATTTATCTTTAATTCAAACTCTCCTGCTTTGGCTAAGAAAGAAAAGCAAATATATATAATTGAGATTAATCTATACAAAAATATTCTGTTCACTGTACCATCTCCCTAAATTGATAATGCGAATCCCGAAAATATGTAATATGTTGGCTTACACATTTTGTAGATACTATAAACCTAACCTAAAAAAACAGTAGCGATGTTCCAACAGACCATCTCCATTGAGGAAATCTGATAGTTCAAAAGTAGAACAAAAACAAGACTCCATCTTCACCTATTAGTTACAACCCAGCGCCCCATCGCAAAGTATCTAAAGTGTAATCTTTATCAACAATACGCCATGAAGTTGTTGTGTTGCTTCCTGTTGGTTGGGTATGTACTCTGGTCACCTCCATAAACCTGTTAGGTGTTACAGATTCTACGTGCCCATCTGCAAATAGCAGGTTGGCTTTTCCTGCATGCCGAAAATGTACGTGACCTGAAGCACTCGAGGTTTGGTATGCATACCACCGTTGTGTCATAAAATAGGCGCCTCCTTTCTGTATCTCTGCGGCAGTAGTAGCTGCCGGATGGGTAATACTATCTGCAAAAAGCCAGAAAGATTCAGCACCTTTAACAATTTTTGACAGATTAATCCAACCAGAACTTGAAGCAGGACAAGCGCCTTGAGCATCACTGGTTAGACCACCGTACCTAAACCCATAGGACTGCTCTCTTTTAGAGGTACTCCAACTCCATTCATAGGGTAATGCTGAAGGACAGACTATTACTTTAGTTGAAATATAACCTGTATAGTTTCCGTACATACCATAAGTTGCACGAAAAGAACTATGTGCTGACGCTATACGCCTATTCGCCCACCCGTCCCAATCTTCTGCATAAAGTTTCATCCCAAGACCTATCTGTTTAAGGTTGTTCATACATACCGACGACTTCGCTCGAGCCCTTGCCTTACTCAATGCCGGCAACAGCATGGCAGCAAGGATAGCAATAATGGCTATAACAACCAGAAGTTCTATTAGGGTAAACCCATCTCTCCGACCGCTTGCTTGGTGGATAGAAATTTTCTCTCTTCTCATTTTTTTCTCACCTCTCTTATGATTTGACCATTAAAATATCAGTATTCCGTGTAAAGATCTCTCAATGTTGTGGTAGAACCAGAAGTGCAGTTAGGCACATCTTCCTGACTAAGAACACGGTATGCGACGCTCGCATTAGGGTCTCTATTAAAAGCAGGTGCCCATTTAACGTGACCTCCTACATATAGCACATTGACCCCGTCCCACGAATGGTTAAAATAATCTCGAAGCCTTAATTGGGTATTGGTGGCATGATACCATTTATACCCAGACGAATAACCAACCTTCGTATCAGCCATTATTGCAGTATCGGGGTGGGTTTGCAGGTTAAGACCATAAGCATAAGAACAGGTGCCTGTTTGGGTCTGGTACGTACCATCTGTGCGGGCAATGAGATATCCGGGGATGTCAGTCGAAGCCTTATCAAAGGTGCTCGGGCATACAAAAAGTTGTGAGTCTGTTACGTATGGTGGAGTTTCCAATTCTGGATGCGGTTGCTCGTCACCGTTAACCAAAACAGTAGGAATAAGTTGTCCGGTCAAAAGCGCAAGCGATCTATTGGTCTTTGAATAACTACTCCGATCTGCATTTGCGTCACAAACAGGAAAATAACCTCCCCAGTCGTTAGCATAAATGTGAAGGGCCAACCCCACTTGCTTGAGATTGGTCATACAAACTCCCCTTCTTGCTTGTTCTCTTGCCCTCGCTAATGCGGGCAGAAGCATTGCAGCGAGAATTGCGATAATGGCTATAACAACCAACAATTCAATGAGAGTGAAACCTTGATGCTTTTTCATTTTTATCACCTCCCTTACCTCGTTTTGTAGTGTCTTCCAAGGGAGCATACTGTTTACTTGGTCATTGTATACTTACATTTGAAACAGTCACGATAAAACAATCATCTTACCATAAATTTGCACACTTTATTCACATTCTAATTCTACTATACACCTCTAAAATTTGTCAAGTATTTATCATCACTACTTCTATTATACTGATTTGTATAAACGAATAATAAAACTGAAGTTATAATATAAATTTCTATTTGGTGTATAGAGGTTTTTTTTCGGTTAAAGGTAATATATTGCCACAAAGATATAAAGAACCACAAATACACCAATTGCCAGTATGTTTTTCTGTATACCTATATGCTTTTTGATAATCGGGCATAACAATTATTCTTATATCTTCTCTTTTGATGTAAGAAGCAAGCATCTGCGGTTCGGCTGCCCTATCGGTTTCTGTTTTGGTAAAAACAATTGTCTCAATATTTTTGAACCTTTGTAGTGCCTGCAACATCTTCTGCCACTCTTTATCTTTAAGAATTCCTATTAAAAACGACCATTTTTCTTTTGGGAAGATATTTTTTAAACTATTTAATAGTGTTTTCATACCATCAAGGTTATGGGCTCCATCTAAAATCAATAACGGCTCTTTTTTGAGCACTTGCACCCTACATGGCCATTTTACTTTACGTAGCCCCCCATATATAGATTCATTAGACATAGGGAACCCTTTGTTCTGCATAAGACTGACTGCTTGAAGAACAAGAGACATATTTTCTATCTGATGTTTGCCCAGTAAAGGTGTAAAAATGTTGGTATATTTTTTGCTACCATAAAAATTAAAACTCTGTCCGTCTTGAGTAACACTTTTTTTGATTGATTTAAAATCCTTGAGGTGGACATACAATTTTGATTTTTTTTCTCTTGCTTTATCTGTTATAACATCCAAAACCTCTTTATGCTGAGAAGAAGTTACAACTATACTACCTTCTTTGATAATACCAGATTTTTCATTAGCAATTTCTGGATATGTTTTTCCAAGAAACTTAATATGGTCAAACCCTATTTTGGTGATAATCTCCAAAAACGATGGTAACACATTTGTTGCATCAAACCTACCCCCAAGCCCAACCTCACAAACAAGAATATCTATTTTAAAATCAGAAAAAAGAGAGAATGCTACAACAGTCATCGCCTCAAAAAAAGTCGGGGTAAGATGCTCAGGTTCGTTCTTCAAAATACCTTGTAATTCTCTAATTTTGTTTATAAAAACCTCTTCTTGAATATTTTCACCACCAATAGATATTCTTTCTTTAATATCAACAAGGTGAGGGCTGGTATACAAACCTGTCTTATAACCTGCCTCATTAAGAATAGTCGCAAGACTTTTAGATACAGAACCTTTACCATTAGTTCCGGCTATCAGGATAGATTGATATTTAGTGTGAGGGTTACCAAATTTGTCTAGCAAATGAAATGTCTTTTCAAGCCCAAGCTTAATACCAAAATCTGTAAGGCGTAAAAGAAATTCTATTTCAGGTTGACTGTTCATGTATGAAAAATTTGAAGAATGTTGCCAATTGTCTGCTTTAACTCATGCCTGTCTACAACAATATCCAACATACCGCGTTCATATAAAAATTCTGTTCTTTGAAAGTTTGGAGGTAATTTTTGTCTTATTGTCTGTTCTATAACCCTTGGCCCTGCAAAACCAACCAAAGCTTTAGGTTCTCCAATAATAATATCGCCTAAAAAAGCAAAACTTGCTGCAACTCCACCCATTGTAGGGTCAGTTAAGACAGAAAGGTATAAAAGCCCTGCGTTTCTCATCTTCCCAATCACTGCTGATGTTTTAGCCATCTGCATAAGAGAAATCATTCCTTCATACATCCGAGCGCCACCTCCACCACCAGAAACAGAAATAAGAGGTAGTTTTTTCTCTATAGAATACTCTGCAGCCCTAACAAATTTTTCTCCCACAACAGAACCCATACTACCCATTATAAAATTTGCATCAAGAACACTGAGCATACATACAATACCTTTGATTTTAGCTTCCCCTGTTATCAGCCCCTCTTTCATACCAGTTTTAGATGTTTCTTCCTTCAATTTATCAATATAAGATTTTACACCTTTAAAATTTAAAGGGTCCCCTGATACCATATTTGGATTTATCTCTTTAAAAGAGTTAGTATCAGCAAGAGATTCTATTCTTTCGTAGGCGTTCATCCTTCCGTAAAATTGACAATGTGGGCAAACTTTAAGATTTTCTAATAATTGTTTTTTATAGACTAATTTCCCGCATTGCTCGCATTTTAACCACAAATCTTTTTTGATTTCAGGTTTTTCTTTAGGTTGCAGACGAACATATTGCCTTTTTCTAAATATCATAAAACCACCTTACTTTGTCTAAGGGTTTTTTCTATTTTGATAAGATTTTCAGCTGAAGGAGCAGTTAAAGGTAACCTCCATTCCATCTCTAACATATTCATAATAGAGAGGGCTGCCTTAACAGGAATAGGGTTTGTTTCAATAAAAAGCATCTTAAATATTGGCATTAATGTTAAATGTAACTTTCTTGCTTCTGCCCAATTGTTTTCGAGGGCTAACCCCACCATTTTAGATACATTTGCAGGGACAATATTGGCTGCAACAGAAATCACACCAACGCCTCCTACAGACATAATAGGTAAAGTAAGTGAATCGTCTCCTGAAAATATTAAAAAATCATTGCTACATAGAGAAGAAATTTGGCTTACCTGGTCAAGACTACCACTTGCTTCTTTTATACCTACAATATTTTTTATAAGAGAAAGTTCATAAACTGTTTCAGGGGATATTGAAACGCCTGTCCTTGAAGGGACATTATATAAAACTATAGGGATAGAAATATTACAAGCAATCTCTTTATAATGTAAATATAAACCTTTCTGAGTAGGTTTATTATAGTAGGGTGTTATCAATAGAACAGAATCGGCTCCTGCTTTTTCCGCATATTGAGAAAGTTCAATAGCTTCTTTTGTATTATTTGAACCAGTGCCAGCCATAACATGAACCCTCTTATCAACAACTTCAACTGTGTAATCTATCAGGTCGCGATGTTCTTGATGAGACAATGTCGCTGGTTCACCAGTACAACCACAGGTGAGAATACCTGATGTACCGTTTTGTATTTGAAATTCAATAAGGTTTCTGTAGGCATCTTTATCTACTTGATTATTTTTCATTGGTGTTACAAGAGCAACAATAGAACCTTTTAACATTGTGTCCTCCATGTTTTGTTTTTTAAAATTATTATCACCAGTTTAAAGACGAAAATATTAGATTTAACACACCATTCAAGAACTTAAATAATATTATATCTTAAACTCTATTTTTTTGATATAGAAAAATCCTGCTTCTTGAACCTTCTTTAACAACTCTCTTTTTTTCATATTAAACATAGATAAGTAACAACTACTGTCTATTTTAACAACAAGAGTATCTTTATATACATTGTATACATAACTATGTGCTTTAAAATTATCTTCAATCAGTTGAAACCAAGCGCTTTCAATATCGTTATGCCTTATCTCCGGAACCTGATTCACAACAACCGATGTTTCCTTATTTTCAACATCAGAACTTTCTTTAGATGTTTGCTTCAACATATCAGGCAACAATCTATTTACTATTGAATTTAGTTTTTCAGTCTTCATTCTAATTTTAAAGGCATAGCTACATATAAATAATTATCTTCTTCTCCATCTCTCATTAACACAGGGGCTTTTTCACTAACAAACCCTACACGCACCTTCTCCCCATCTAATAATTGCACAAACTCCAATAAGTGTGAAGGAGGAAAAGCAAGAACTTGTTCTTGTTCATTATATTCTATATCTAATTTTTCCTGAGCTTCACCCACATCTGGGCTAACAACGGAAAATATAGCAACGTTTTTACCAAAGCTTATTTTAACCTTATTATACCTTTCACTTGTAAAAAGAGATATTCTTTTTAATGTTCCAATAAAATTATCTTTTTGTATCAAGGCTACTTTTTGTTTAGTTTCATCAGGGATAACTTTCTCATAATCAGGAAAATCTTCACTTCCAGATAATAATTGAGCAACAAGGTATGTATCTTCATATTTGAACGAAATTTGGTTTTTACCTATATTAATATCTACAATTTCCTCACCTATTAGAGAAGGGAGAACATTAATTAATTTAAACGGTAAAAGACATTTACAAGGTTCAGGGTACTCTGTTTCTGATAATATCTTAAAAATTGATAACCGTTTGGTATCTGTTGCTATCAAATTTAAAGAATCTTCTTTTATATCAAGTAGTCCACCTCTGAAATGTGCTCTTGGTTCATCTGCATCTATACAAAACTTTGTTTTTCCTATAGCTTTTTTCAGTTTGCTGCCATCTACTTTGAAAGCAACTTCACCTAAAAACTGAGGAAATTTAGGAAATTCATTATAATCCATAACTATAAAAGAATATTTTGAGCCTTGACACTTTATTTCTACAATATTATCTTTTTCGCTTATCTTTACTTCTCCATCTGGAAGTTGTCTTATAAGAGATACAAGTTTTTTACCAGATATAACTACACTACCAGTTTTTACTACCTGACATTCCATATTAACTCTAATAGTATTTTCAAGGTCGGTAGAAACACAGGATACTCCTTCTTCCTTTGCTTCAATTAAAATTCCACTTGTTATCATTAAAGCAGGTTTTGTAGGTAAAATATTATTTATTTTGTCGAGTGTTTTTTTAATTTTTGTACTATTTACTATTATTTCCATTATATCCTCCGTAGTGTTAATAGGAAACTATGTTTTTGCGTATAAGTTGTATAACTACTTGAGTATCAATAAGTTGCAAGTGTGAAAAAATGTGTAAAACTCAAGTGTCTAATAAACTACTTTTAATATCTTCAACAACTCTCTTAGTGTAATCGTCTGAGTTGTATAAGATTCTAATTTTTTTACAGGAATGCATCACAGTTGTATGGTCTTTTGCTCCAAACTTAGCTGCTATGGAATTTAAAGAATTGTTTGTAAGTTCTTTACTTAAAAACATTGCTATCTGCCGTGGAACCAAAATATTTTTAACTCTCCTTTTACTCTTAATCTCTTCTTCTGATATCCTAAAATATTCACACACTTTTTCCAATATCAGATCAATATTGACTATTTTACTTCTTTCTTTATAACTACCTTTAATAATTTCGTCCAAAGTTTCTATATTGATTTCTTTGTTTAATAGAGAGGAGTAAGCAAAGATACGGTTTAAAACTCCTTCAAGGATACGTACATTATCTTTAATATTGTCTGCAATATAAAAGATTATTTCGTCTTTAAAATGGATATTTTTATTTTCACATTTTTTTTTCAAGATAGCAACTCTGGTTTCAAAGTCAGGTGGCTGTATATCTGCAACAAGACCCCATTCAAATCTTGAAAGAAGCCTTTTTTCAAGGAAAGCAATCTCTTTAGGTGGCCTATCACTTGAAAGAATAATCTGTTTTCTCTGGTCATATAGGTAGTTAAAGGTGTGAAAGAACTCTTCCTGAGAACCTTCTTTGCCAGCTATAAAGTGTATATCATCAATTAATAAGAATTCAAGATTCCTAAATTTGTTTTTAAAGGATTGCATTGTTCTGTTCTTAATATTTTGTATAAACTCATTAACATATATTTCTGCTGGTATATATAGAACATTTGTTTGCGATACTGAAATGGCAAATTGTCCTATTGCTTGCATAAGATGGGTTTTACCAAGACCAAACCCACCATGTAAGAAAAGTGGGTTGTAGGCTATACCTGGAGACTGGGCAACAGCAAGCGCAGCAGAGTGAGCAAACCTGTTGCTTTGACCTACTATAAATTGTTCAAATGTATAAGCAGGGTTTAACTTTAATTCTGACTCTACTTTTTTAGGAGTACTCTGCTCTTCTCTATAAACAAGTTCTACCTCTGGATACCATTGTTCGAGTATATAAAACTCTTCTTTTATCATACCAAGAAAAGGTATAAACCCTTTTTCAAATGTTACGGCTGGAAGTTCAAGTTTTAGAGTTTTATCTTCAATTTCTCTTAACAAAACTGGTTTTATCCAAATCTCAAAAGCTCTTGGATTGTTTAATTTTTTTTCTACATTTATTAGAACACTATTCCACAACTTTTGCATCTCTTCTTTAGATTTTTTAAACATATTTTCCACTTGTTTTACACATCTTTTCCACAACAACGTTTATACTTTTTTCCACTTCCGCAGGGACAAGGTTGATTTCTACCAACCTTATCTTGAGTCCTTACGTAAGTTGTATTTTCGACTGTTTGGAGTTCTGGTTGTGCCTCTTTAGTATTTAAAGTGGCAGTTTGAGTTTCTTCTTTTTTGCTACTTAAAACATCAAATTGACCAAATGTTTTATGGTCATAAGCTACCTGTGGAGGTGTAGAACCTCGCTTTATAGGCACTTTTGCATCAGCTGAGATTTGTATTTTTAATAAGTAAGAGAGTATCTCTTTCCTTATTGAAGCAAGCATCTCTTGGAACTCTTGATACCCCTCATGTTTGTATGCTATTAGGGGGTCTCTCTGTGCGTAAGCCCTTAAATTGATACCTTCTCTAAGTTCGTCTATAAGTTTTAGGTGTGCCTTCCATCTGTTATCAATAACCTGTAAAATGATTAGTTTTTGTATCTCTTCAAATGGTGTACCCAATGTTTCTCTTTTCGCCTTATATAGTTCAGTAACTTGACCTACAAGTTGTTCTTTAAACTCATCTCTCCAGAGTACTGGATTGGTTATCTGATCTGTTACAATACCTTCAATTTGAAGCCCAAAAATATTTAATAGAGATATTTTAACATTTTCAGTATTCCATAATAAAGGCTTAACTTGTAAACTCATAGATTCTTCTATTATATTATAAATAGTTTCTTGTATAAAATCTGATATATATCCGTCTATATTTTTATTGTCTAAGACATCTTGACGTAGAGAGTATATAATCAATCTCTGTTCGTTTAACACATCGTCAAATTCTAACAATTGTTTTCTTATTTCAAAATTACGTGCCTCCACTTTTTTTTGCGCATTATTTATCATCTTATTTATTAGTGGATGTTTTATTGTTTCACCTTCAGGCAGTTTTCCCATTATACCTGTCATTCTTTCAGAACCAAATATCCGTAAAAGGTCGTCTTCTATTGATAAAAAAAAGTGAGAAGAACCTGGGTCGCCCTGTCTGCCTGCACGCCCTTTTAATTGGTTATCTATTCTGCGAGCTTCATATCTTTCGCTCCCAATAACATGTAAACCTCCTGCAGAAACAACTTGTTTGTGGCTTTCTAACCAAGGTTCTTTATATTTTTCAAGCAATTGTTCATAGATTCCTGCAAATTCTTTAGGTGTTTTTTCAAGTTCTTCTCTTGCTTTCTGCCACTCTTCTTCGTATTCACTACGTTCTTTCTCATATATTTCACGTGCATCAGCAAGCGCTTGATTATAAAGGGCAAGTTGTTTATCATGCTGGTCTTTGGCTTCTTGATGCTCTTTAATCGCCTGTTCGTAATTTTCTTCTAATAGAGTTGCTTTTAATGCTCTTTCTTTTGATTCTTTTGTATCTAAAAAAGTGTAATATATAGGGCTCTCTTGCTTGAGAAAATTATCTAATACATCTTTAAATTTTTTGCTACCTGATTCAAGTTGTTGGCGAAAATTTTCCAGAAAATCCATATAAGCTGCAAAGTTTTTATTCCAGGTCGAAGAGTCAACCTTCTCTAAAATATCTGCAAACGAAGTGTTTAGGGTCTGTGTATAGTTTTCAAGTTGTTGATGAAATAGAGCAATTGCATTCAATAAACTTTTTTTATGTTCTTCTTCTTCCTGAGAACTGTTTAAGACTTCTGTAAATTTATTCCTTAGTTCTTCGATATCATCGTATGTTACAATATTAAACCGTGCTTTTAAATTGGCTCTATATGTTCTATATTCTCGGTAGGTTCTGCCTGCGTTCTCTTTAAAATCTTTTAATTTTGAGTCGTCTTTAAATTCTTGCTGGGCAACAAATAAAGAGTCCGACGCTTTATCGTGTTTATCTTTCAACTGGTACAAACGTTTCTTGTATCTGTCATAGGTAGAACCACCATAATGTGTAAATATGGTCTCTTCAAACCTTTCTTGAGCTGTTTTATCAAGGTTTTCAAATCTTACCCCTGTTTCATCAAGTGAGGTCTTTAACTTTGATAGCACTTCTTCAAACTGTTTCTCTATCTCTGTTAACGCTGTTTTATACCTATCTTCAATTTCAATTAAAACAGAAGCAAAGGCTTTCCCGGTACCTGTAGTGGAAGCATCAGTTGTTTGTTTTTTATGCCAAATGGTTCTGATAGTCTCCTCTCTTGCAAGTATTTCAGGGTTTCCGCCCAATATAATATCTACTCCTCTTCCTGCCATCTGTGTTGCAATAGTAACAGCTTTAGGTCTTCCTGCCTGTGCTATAATTGCTGCTTCGGCTTCATGGTTTTTTCCATGCAAAACCTGGTGGGGAATATTTTTTCTTTTTAAGAACCTACTTAAAAGTTCAGCTTTTTCTATTGAAATAGTTCCAACAAGCACAGGCCTTTGTTGGCTATGTAATTCTTCTATAGAGTTGACAATAGCATTAAATTTATCTCTTTCTGTCTGATAAATTTCATCATCAAATTGGGTTCTGAGAGGTTCCTTATTGGTAGGGATAGCAATAACATCGACTTTATAAATTTCTTTAAATTCAACAGATTCAGTCAGAGCTGTGCCTGTCATTCCAGCGATTCTATCGTAAAGTTTAAAATAGTTCTGAAAAGAGATGGTAGCAAGGGTCTGATTTTCACTTTCAATTTTCACTCCTTCTTTAGCTTCTATTGCCTGGTGTAAACCATCACTCCATCTTCGGCCTGGCATAATTCTTCCTGTAAACTCGTCCACAATGATTACCTGACCATCTTTTACAATATACTCTTTATCTCTTTTAAAGAAAGTGTGTGCTCTAAGAGCTTGGTTTATATGGTGGACCCGTTCAGTATGAGCTCCATCATAAAGGTTTTGGATAGACATTAATCTTTCACATTTTTGAATACCCTGGTCTGTTAGTGACGCTGTCTGTCCTTCTTCGTCAACGGTAAAGTCCATATCTTTATCGAGTTTTCTTACCAGACGGTCTATCTCATAATAAAGTTGAGGCGCTTCTTCTGAAGGACCAGATATAATTAACGGTGTTCTTGCTTCATCAATAAGTATAGAATCTACCTCGTCTATGATAGCAAAGTATAGGTCTCTCTGCACCTGAGACTCTTTGTTGATAGCCATATTATCTCTTAGGTAGTCAAAACCAAACTCACTACCGACACCGTAAGTGATATCACATTGGTACGCTTCTTGTCTGGAGACAGGACGTAAATTTAAAAATCTTGAGTCGGCTGGAAGATACGTTGGGTCAAACATAAACGCTGTTGTTGCAAAAGGGCCTTTAACCTCTTTATGAGAGATGATACTACCAACGCTTAAACCAAGGTAGTGAAATATAGGACCCATCCATTGGGTATCTCTTTTAGCAAGATAATCGTTAACAGTAACAAGGTGGCACCCTTTTTTACGTAAAGAGTTAAACACAAGAGGTAGAGTTGCAACAAGTGTTTTACCTTCTCCTGTTGTCATCTCAGCCATATTACCTTTCTGGAGTACAATACCACCTATAATCTGGACATCAAAATGGCGCATATCGAGAGTTCTACGAGCAGCCTCACGCACAAGAGCGAAACTTTCAACAAGAAGCGGATTCTCATCAATATCTTCTTGCATAAGCGCTTCTCTTATCTCTTCTATTTTTTGTTGCATATCTTCTTTGGTAAGAAGTTTTGTTGCCTCTTCTTTCTCGTTAATTTTTTGGAGAAGTTCTACAGTTTCTTCCATAAAAGCACACTGTTTTTTATTAAAAATTTGGTTGATAAAATATTTGGTGCCAGGGTTTAAGGTTTTTATAGAAGAAAGCAATTTGTTGTAGTAAGACATATCTAAGAATCCCCTTTTACTCATTAAAAAAACATTTGAGTGTTGCTTTATATTTTGTTGTTTAGAAACGATAACTCTTTCTTTTTCTGAAAATACCTGTCTATTATGTTTAGTGAAAGAGGTGTGGAGTAGAGGGCTTTTCAGAGAAAGGAGTATGCTTTAAAAATTGCGTTGTTAAGTGTGCAATCTTTTCTGCTTAAGGTGCCGGGGGACAGAATCGAACTGTCGACGCCAGCCTTTTCAGGGCTGCGCTCTACCAGTGAGCTACCCCGGCACTTGACCTACTATGAAACTAAATAATACCAGATATTTAATCTATTGTCAACAAGAATGTATAAAAAAATTGTAGAAGATTTTTTTATTACAATTAAATTGTTTTTTAAAAGAGATACGACCGCCTTGCCAAATCCTTATGCGAAATATTGGAATAAGTCTTAGCAATATATAGTTACAAAAGGGTTTTAAGGTTTTATCCCCCACTTCTGCATATTTTCAAGACTTATCTTAAATGCTTCAAACCCGTCGATGGTTGGTCTATCCATTTCGATAATAGCATATTTGGAACCTGCTTTTTTACACGCAGAAAGTATCCGTTCCCAGTTAAGGTTACCTTCTCCGATAGGTGGCATTACTTGTTTATGTTCCTGTATACCCATATCTTTGAAATGTATTTGGCTACACCTTCCAGCAAAATATTCTATCCACCATGCAGGGTCAGCACCACCGTTTTGAGCCCAATAAACATCTAGTTCAGATTCAAGCCCTTTACAGTTATCAAGTAATATTTGTAACCCAGTTTGACCGTCAAACCTTTCAAATTCACCTGAGTGGTTATGTATTCCCAATATCATCCCAGCTGAGTTTACTTTATCTATCACATTGCCGAGTTCTTCAGATGCTTTGTAAAAACCATCCCTGTTGAAATATTGTATTGGTAACCCACAAATAACAGAGACACTACCCAAATATTTATGCTCATCAATAACTCTATCTGTATCTTCGATTACTTCTGCATAATTAGGTCTGTGGGTTGTGCAAGCAATAAGTCCATTATCATCAAAAATTTGTTTCAATGTTTTAACATCTTTAGGTTCTTTTATACCCGACGCTTGTACATAATTAAACCCAATTTCTTTCAATTTTTTACAGGTTTTAGCTGTATCTGCAACCGTCTGGCACTGGTCTCTAACTGTATACATCTGCGCTACCGCAATCATACTCTCCATTTAACCCTCCTTTTGTTTACAGTTGAAATAGTATTCACAATTGTTTTCCATTAAATTTTAGTTGAACTTTACCAGTTTTTTCTTCAATTGTCAAGTTTAATTTCTCTATTATGCCCTTGCTGAAAAGTGCTGATATGATAAAGAAAAAAACCAGTTTTTTTTTGACAAGAGCCTGTTATAATGTTTTAATTAAGCACCTTGTAATAAGTGATTTTCCAAACCTTCATTATGCACAATATACAAAATTACGACAACTATTGTCATCAGAAATTGCTCACAGTTTTAATAACATAAATATAGAAATATCAACCATTAAAGCAGAAACAGGTATATTTTTAAGCCAAGAATTTTGGTAAATCGTTTAAGTAGTAAGTTGTATAAAGAAATATTATAAAACTTATAACAAGTAAGTGAGGTGAAAATGACAAGTAAACAATTCTTAAAAATGTTTGATAACAGTAAACATACGTTTCATCTTATTGGTAATGAAAAAACAGGCATTATTATAGGTTTATCTCTCGAAGGAAGGTTGTTTACGGTTATAGATGGCAAAGTTGTAAGCAGGGTTAACCCAGAAGTCTTCAAAATGCGTAGTTCAATAGATAATTATGTTAATCCAGGGGGTGATGTCTTATGGCCAGCTCCTGAAGGTTCTTGTCTTGGGTACGAGTATCCAACGGGACAATGGAGAGTTCCACCGGGGTTAACAGAAGCACATTATAAAGTAGATGCACACACTAAAAATCAGGCAATAATATCTGCTGAAGTAGACCTTATCAATAATTTAGGGATAGGTATTCCAACGATTTTTACCAGAGATGTAAAGGTATCTCAAAAAAAGGGTTCATTAATTGTAACAACTCTGGAATCAATAGAGTATATTGGTGCGAAAGAATTAAAACAGAACCAATGTTTATTGGGTCCTTGGAGTTTATGCCAATTTGATTGCACCCAAGGGTGTGAAGTTGTAATGCCTTCACAAAATAGGGAAGATGTGTGGGACCTTTATGAGCCGAGTAATAAATTGAGAAGTTTGTCAAACGGAATTTATCAAATTCGTACAGAGGGTAACCAGAGATTTCAGGTAGGTATATCCCCTAAAGTTGAGTGGATTGAGTATATTAACCCTAAAGAAAATCTTCAGGTAAGAAGGTTTGCTAAACCTATTGATGAGGGTTTTAACTATTTTGATATATCAGATAGACCTCCCACAGAAAAACCGCAAAAAACAGAAGTAAGATATAGCGTTTATAATGATACAAACGGGTTTATGGAGATAGAAGCGGCAGGGGGTACTGCTAAAAAATGGGTAAAACATACCAACTCAAAGGTCTTTATAACAACAATTTTCAGTCGCATAAACATAAAAGAGGAGTAAAATGAAAAAAACTATAATGGTAATAGGTGCACATGCTGACGATGTTGAGTTTCAAGCTGGCGGTACTTTGGCAAAATATCTTGACAAAGGATATAAAGGCGTTTATATCCTTGCAACAGACGATTCTGCTGGTATCAATCTTGATGAAAACGGAGAATATAAACGGTTCCTTCTACCAAGAGAAAGTAGGGACGAAAGGCACGAGGAGGCAAAAAAAGCGGCGGCTCTTTTTGGGCTTGAACCAATATTTCTCAACTTTAAGCAGAGATTTTTTTGTGATAGGGAAGGAAATTATTACTACTTTGGTTCTGAAGAATATATTAGAATGGCTATACCAGAGAGCAGAGAATGTATTCTTGCAGCGCCAGAAAAGAAGGATTGTGTACAACTTCTAACAGACATTATCAAAGAAGAAGAACCAGAAATAGTGCTTACTCATCAACTCGATTTAGACCCTGAACATAGAAATGTCTCCAGTCTTGTCTTTAAAGCGTTTAAGTTAGCAGAGAAAGAAGTTGAACTTGGTTCTCTATATAACTGGGGTCCAACGTCTGCAGGTGTAATAAAATATATAAAACCAGATATGTTGGTTGATATCAGCCAGTATTTTCAAACCAAACTAAAAGCTTTTTATGTTCATACAAGCCAGGTTGGGGAACGGTTAAAAAGAATTGTTAACCAGAGAGCAGAACGGTGGGGGAGAGAACTTGGGGTTTCACACGGAGAGGCCTTTTTAAAAGTATCACCTGCAGAACCAGATATATATAATCAAGACCAGATTCTTGCATTTTGGGATTAAATACGTTAATAATGTTGTGTTAAAAAAAAGTATGTGGTGTCTACTCACTCCCCATTTTTGCCCTCTACCCTTGGGGGAGAGGGATTAAGGGTGAGGGGGTCTTTATGTCTTCCCCCCATTCCGTCTTTGCGAGCCGTCTTTTGGCGTGGCAATCTCGCCGAAGGCGGAAAAGGAATGCACCTCTTTTTGCCTTCTCCCCTTGAGGATGTTTGGGGTAGTAAGTCCCCAAGAGTTTGCAGAGAGGTTAATAGGATGAGGCTTGTCCGCCGAAGCTTGTATTGTAGCGTAGGTGGAGGGGGAGTTAGCAACTTAACCAAAAACGGAAGACGTAACGATAGTAAGGATAAAAGATGGGAACTCCCCCTGTATGTCATTCCGGACTTGATCCGGAATCTCGTTTTTACGTTGTGCCTATTACCAGCGTGGATTACATTAGAGATCCTGAAACAAGTTCAGGATGACAGAGTTTGGTGCTCACAAGGCGTTTCAACCTACGCCAAGGTATACCCGCCAAAGTTTGTAGTTTAGCGTAGGTTGGCTTCGGCAGACGTTCCTTTGCAACTACCGCTTACAGCATAGCCAAATTTGGCAGAACATTAATAATGAAGGGAGGGGAAAAATGGCTGAGATACAAAAAAAGTTTATGGATATAAATGTTAAAAACATAAAACCGTTCAAATTGCATTATTGGGAAATAGACTCAGGAAGACCAGGTCCTTGTTTTTTCATTAATGCTGAACAGCATGGGATAGAAGTTATGGGTTGCGAAATTATTAGAAGGTTTTGTCCTGTTGCTGCAGAAAAAATTGTTAAAGGCAAGTTTTATCTCCTACCTTTTTCTAACCCGCCTGCTTTGTGGAACAGAAGACACCACGTTTACTCTGAACCCGGACTTCCCAAAGGAAGGGGACAAGATAATATGAATAGAGGGTGGCCAGGTAACCCTGAAGGGCATGAAATTGAACAGATAGTTTATATAATATATGAAACACTTGCCAAAGAAGCAACCCATAATATAGATATGCACTGTTATAGTTTTTTTGGTATTGCTTTTGCTGGCGCCTGCGATAATGAAGAGACGGCATCTTTTACTATTGCTTCTGCGCTACCTTTAATTGTAATAAATAAAAGAGAACACGATAACCTACCTGGTGGTATAAACAAAATATTTGATAGAACAGGTAGACCTTCTTTTTATACAGAGTTTTCAGGCCAATATATGTTATCAGAAAAACAGATTAAACTTGGGTTGAGAATGCTGGAAAACTGTTCAAAACATATAGGGATGTTTGATGGAGAACCAGAAGGTACTGAAAAATCCCTTGTAGCACGAGATGGTGTACCCGCACCTGTTCCAGTTGTTGCTCCTTGCAACGGACTCTTTATTGAAAACGGTTGGGAACCGGGCGATTATGTGAAAAAAGGCGATATACTGGGCACTCTATTTAGCGATTCAAATCTGGAAATAGAAGAGGTAATAGCTCCCATAAGTGGGCTTCTAACGACCTACGGTTGCCACAGAAGACTATCTGATGTTGACCTTGCATCTATGCACCCTTACGCAGATAAAGGCGACCTGCTTGCTAATATTAGGGAAGTGGAAAAGTAAGTTCGTAAGTATTCGCTTAAACAAATTGAATAAAAGAAGGTAAAGGGAACAGAATACTTAAGACAGGGGAAAATATCCCAATGAATATTTACAACAAGAGGTTTTAAATGGCTGAAATAAAGAAAAAGTTTATAGATGTCAATGTTAAAAATATTAGACCGTTCAAACTTCCATACTGGGAGATAGATTCAGGCAAACCCGGTCCCTGCTTCCTTATAAACGCTGAACAGCATGGAATAGAGGTTATTGGATGCGAGGTGATAAGGAGGTTTTGCCCTGTGGCTGCAGAAAAGATTCTTAAAGGAAAATTCTACCTCCTTCCTTTCTCAAACCCGCCTGCTTTGTGGAACAGAAGACACCACGTCTATTCTGAACCAGGTTTACCTAAAGGCCGAAGGCAAGACGATATGAACAGAGGTTGGCCAGGTAATCCTGAAGGTCACGAGATTGAGCAAATAGTATACCTGATATACGAAATACTTGTTAAAGAAGCAACCCATAACATAGATATGCACTGCCATAGTTTTTTTAATATTGCTTATGTACGCACCAACGATGATACAGATAGCGTTTCTCTGGCTATGGCTTCCGCATTCCCTATGGTAATAATAGAAAAACAAGTATTTGACGATCAACCCACTTCTTTAAGAAAAATATTTAACAGAGGAGGCAAACCCTCATTCTCTACGGAGTTTTCAGGCCAATATGTGGTACTGGAAGAACAGGTCAAAATTGGTATAAGAGCGCTTGAAAACTGTTCAAAACATTTAGGTATGTTTGAAGGAGAACCAGAAGGTACTGAAAAATCCCTTGTAGCACGAGATGGTGTACCTGCACCTGTTCCAGTTGTTGCTCCTTTCAACGGGTTATTTATTGAAAATGGCTGGAAACCGGGCGATTATATAAAGAAAGGCGATATGCTGGGCACTCTATTTAGCGATGCAAATCTGGAAATAGAAGAGATTAGGGCGCCTATAAGCGGACTTTTAACCAAGTATGGATGTAGCAGGAGACATTCTGATGTTGACCTTGCATCAAGGCACCCTTACGCAGATAAAGGAGACATTCTTGCCAATATACGGGAAGTGAACAACTCATAATCAATGATTTCTTGTTCAATATAGGGTACAGAAGAAGAGAAACCACAATTTTTACAAGGAGTAATCATAGTTATTTAGAAGATGGTCTTCTTTCTGTATAGTGTTTAAAAAACAGATGTTTTTCAACATTTGTGGGTTTTTATAAATTTTGCGAAAAACTTCCATTAAACAGTACAAACAGTACTCTTTGCAGGTAATAGAATAGGTAGAGAAAGTTCTCAAAATTGACAAGAAATTGCCTTTTGTGTTAATATAAAGGTAACATACCTTTAAAAAAACAATCATTACAAGGAGGAGATATGAGCGTAAAAAGAATTGTTACTTTTGGAGAAATAATGTTAAGACTAAAGTCCCCAGGCGCAGATAGACTTTTCCAATCGCCTGTGTTGGAAGCAACCTTTGGGGGCGGGGAAGCAAATGTAGCTGTTTCTCTTGCCAACTATGGTATGGACGCAGCCTTTGTTTCTGTTCTACCAAACAACGATATCTCAAAGGCATGTATATCAAACCTAAGAAGTTTTGGGGTTGACACTTCCTTGATAGAGTGGGGCGAAGGTAGAATGGGTATATATTTTCTTGAAACAGGTGCTAACCAAAGAGGTTCAAAAGTTGTTTATGACCGTTCTGGGTCAGCTATCTCTATTGCAGGGATTAATTCTATCGATTGGAACAAAACGTTTAAAGGGGCAGACTGGTTCCATATTACTGGTATAACCCCAGCAATAAGCCAATCTGCTGCAGACCTATCTATTTCTGCTGTGAAGGCTGCAAAAGATGCGGGTTTAACAGTTTCATGTGATTTTAATTTCCGTTCAAAACTTTGGAAATATGGGAAAACAGCTCCAGAGGTAATGAACGAACTGGTGAAATATGTTGATTATGGTGTAGCTAATGAGGAAGACTGCCAAAAATCGCTTGGTATTGCGGCTGATATTGCTGTTGAAAAAGGGAAGTTAGATATATCCAGATACGAACAACTGGCTAAAAAAGTGTTAGAAAAATTCCCTCAGATGAAAGCGATAGCCATAACATTGAGAGAAAGTAAAAGTGCTGACTATAACGGTTGGTCTGCCTGTTTGTATAACAGAAACAATTTTTATTTAAGTAAAAAATATGAAATCACAGATATTGTTGATAGGGTAGGAGGAGGAGATTCGTTTGCAAGCGGTCTTGTTTACGGGCTGATCAACAATATGGAACCTGAATATGCTTTAAACTTTGCTGTAGCAGCAAGTTGTTTGAAACACTCTATTAACGGAGATTTTAACAGGGTTACCGTTAAAGAAGTTGAAGGCATAATGGGTGGAGATGTTTCTGGTAGAGTTCAGAGGTAATGAAGTAGAACCTTTATTTAAAAATTGATGTAATTGGTAACGATAAAAACTTCTTGGCATTCCTAACACCATACCATCGCCCGAGAAGAAGCGATGTAATCCCTGCTCGAGAAGAAGCAGGGTAAAGGAGAAAGATGGATAAAAAAAACGACTGCGGACAAGAACCTATAGAGTTTGGATTAAAAGTTAAAATCTGTGATAACGTTGAGTTGATGGGTGCAACAGCGGCTACAAAAGCTGCAAAAATTCTTAAAAAATATACTGTTGATAAGAAGAAACAGGTTGTATGCGTTTTTGCAGCGGCACCTTCTCAGAACACTTTTTTAGCAAATCTATTTAAAAATGAAGGTATTGACTGGACAAAAGTTACTGCGTTTCATCTTGATGAGTATCTTGACCTCCCACGCAACCATCCTAACACATTTGAGGTATACCTGCGTAAACATATTTTTGAAAAGATAGGGATTCCTGAATCAAATATTAATTATATTAAAGAACATACTGGGTCTGCTGAAGAGATAGTTGCTAATTATGAGAAAAAACTTTCAGAAACTATCAAAAAAATAAGAGATGACGGAGGAGTTTATATAGCGTTTATAGGTATTGGAGTTAACGGACATATAGCTTTTAATGAGCCGGGTACAGATATATATTCTTCAAAATGGGTGCTCCCAATTGAGATAGACGATGTTTCTGTTCAACAGCAGTATGACGATTATAAGAACCACCCAGACCCTGCATCAAGATACGCAACATTGGCAGATGTACCAAGAAAAGCTATTACTATGAGTTGTGCTGCTATCCTTGAAGCAGATTATATTTTAACTATTGTGCCTGGAGAACAGAAGGCCGATGCTATACAGAAAGCAGTAGAAGGACCTATTACTCCGTTGATGCCTGCTTCTCTTTTAAGACAACACCACTCTACAGTTCTGTATGTGGATAAAGATGCAGCATCAAAACTAAATCCAGCACCTGCTGTTGAAAAATAATTAACGGCAACAGTTTGCTGTGAAAGCAATAAAGGAAAAAATCTTTTTTAGGTAATAAAATATTTTAGGGGTACTTCTTTATAAGATTAAACTTAAAGAGGTACCCTATATCTTTTTTAACTAACAATTTCTTGTTAGTATTATTACTTCGTGAAGATGGTCTAACATCCAATCTCCCAAAAGGAGAGGGGATTTCACATTTATTACAAAATAGTTGTGTTTACTCAGGAGTTACATTACTTCTTTTGAAGAAGATGAACAGCAAACCCTGCAATCTCTTCTTTTAGATAAACTGCGACTACTTCTCCTTTAGAATCTTTTTTTGTTGTAGAGTGGTCAACCAATATTCCTTTCCTTTCAAAATTAGCGATTGCTCTAAAAATAGAGTTGGTAGATATGGCTATATGCCCGTTAGTGCCAAGTCCTTTACTCTTATTTACCTCTATTCCTGAGCCGGCAAAGTTAGAACTGTTACCTTCTTTGAGAGGGAAGTTAAAGATTGATGAAAAAAGTTTTGTAGCCTTAAGAGAGGCTTCTGCATCAGAAGCATTGATTCCAATGTGAGCAAACTCAAAACCGAGCATAGTGTTGACCGCTTCTTCTGCAAGTGCTGTTATTTTATCAAAATCACCTGCTTTTATTACATCGTCTTTAGCTAACCAGGTACCACCAACTGCAGCAACTTTTTTAAAGGCAAGGTATTGGTTCATATTGTTAGGATTAACTCCTCCTAAAGGCATAAATTTTACCTGTCCGTATGGTCCACTTAATGCTTTTAATATATTAAGCCCACCTAAAGCTTCTGCCGGGAAAAACTTTAATACTTTTAAGCCCAGTTCAAGAGCTGTCTCTATTTCTGAAGGCGTTGCTATGCCTGGGAAAATAGGGATTTTTCTTGAAAGACAATGTTTTACTACCGATGGGTTGATACCGGGAGATACTATAAATGAAGCTCCAGATTCTACAGCTCTATCAACCTGTTCAGTAGTTAAAACTGTACCAGCACCGAGCAACATTTCAGGAACCTCTTTTGAAATACGTTGAATAGATTCCTCAGCTGCATCTGTACGAAAAGTTATCTCAATAAGAGGTAGCCCACCTTTTGCCAATGCACGTGCAAGAGGTACAGCATCTTCTGCTCTATCAATTTTTATAACTGGCACTATCCCAAACTCTTCTATTTTTTTAGAAATTTCCATTATATTCCTCCTTGTATAATATGTTATTCTGCTAAATGTAGTTTTCTCTCCCGTTCAATTTTGTCATCCCGAACTTGTTTCAGCAACCTTGCCTTGTCGCCGTTTTGTGACATTGCGAGGAATGCCTTTTAATGACGTGGCAATCCTCGTTTTTATCCTATACACTATTGTTTATTCCCATTCCTTTTCCGCCTACGGCGAGATTGCCACGCTAAAAAACGGCTCGCAAAGACGGAATGGGGCGAAGACATAAAGACCCCCTCTCCCTTAATCCCTCTCCCCCAAGGGTAGAGGGCAAAGAGGAGTGAGTAGATACTCCATACGCTTTTCTTTTATGCTTTTATCCTTGCCTTGTCGCAGTTTTGTGGCATTGAGAGGAATGCCTTCTAATGACGTGGCAACCCTCGTCTTTATTATTGTTCTTATTTCGTTAAAAAAGTATGTGTTTAGGAACGAATTACGAGGTGCTACTACAACTCAAGCAAGAATCGAGCTGTTAACAAAAGGTTCAAGCCTTTTGTTCCCCTACTCTGAGCCTGTTAAGCCCTTCGGAGACGCTCTTTGTGCAGAAGGGTGAGTTCTCAGAGTGCCCGATTGTGGCGTAGAAGGTGTATGCGCCGTAGTACCAGAGAGAGTAGACACCCCATACGCCTTTCTTTTATGCTTTTATCCGTGCCTTTGCCTTTTCTTCGTTAAAAAAGTATGTGTCTACGAACGAATTACGAGGTGCTACTACAACTCAAGCAAGAATCGGGCTGTTAACAAAAGGTTTAAGCCTTTTGTTCCCCTACTCTGAGCCTGTTAAGCCCTTCGGAGACGCTCTTTGTGCAGAAGGGTGAGTTCTCAGAGTGCCCGATTGTGGCGTAGAAGGTGTATGCGCCGTAGTCCCAGAGTGAGTAGACACTACATACTTTTTTCCCCCTTTTATACCTTATTAATAGGGTACGTGGGTTTTCCGCCGAGTAGTACCTCTTTCACATTTTGAGCAGCTTTAGTTTTTAACTCAAGCATAGATTCTTCTGTATAAAACCCTACATGGTCTGAAAGAGTAATATTGTCTAAAGATAACAATGGATTATCTCTACTAATCGGTTCTTGTTCAAAAACATCTAACCCAGCACTATCTATCCAACCTTCTTTTAATGCCCTATAAAGAGCTTTCTCATCAACAACAGCACCTCTTGAGGTGTTGATAAAAATTGCAGTCGGTTTCATTTTACTAAATATAACCTCGTTAAACATTTTTTGTGTCTTTTCTGTAACAGGCATATGTACCGAGAAATAGTCTCCTTCTCTTAGCGCTGTTTCCAAATCAACTTTTTCTCCTCCTGCATCAGATATAATAGAATCTTCAACATAAGGGTCATAAACAAGTACTCTGCCTAATTCAAATCCTTTCAATTTACGATGAACAACCCGTGCAATCATTCCATAACCAAAAAAAACGAAGGTTTTATCTTTAATTCTATACTCAGGAGATGTTGATTTTACATCCCATATACCCGCTCTTATATTCCTATCTCTTTGAGCCACCTTTCTTACGCAAGAAAGAAACAACCCCATTGCCTGGTCAGATACATCGTCACCGCAATAGTCAGGGACATTCGCAACCCATATACCTTTTTCTGTTGCTGTAGAAACATCTACATTATCATAACCTACTCCGTATCGAGAAATAATACGACATTTTTCTAACCCGTTTATTATCTCTGATGTTATCGGTGGTAGATTTACTATCAAACCGTCCGCATCTCTACTTGCATTAAGTATATCTGATGCCGTATTGCTTTGGACAGTAACAACCTCAGCGTTTAGAGGCGCTAAAACCTTTTGTTCAGCTTCATAGTCAGGATAATACCGATCATCAGCAATAACTATCTTAAATTTCATACTACCTCCTAATGTTAACTTATTAAACCCCACTGAAAGAGCCATACCCTCCATCTATAGCCAGACTACTACCAGTGGTAAAAGAAGCTGATGGTGAGCATAAATATACTATACCGCCAAGAATTTCTTCTGGTTTACCGTATCTACCCATTGGAGTTCCGCCTAAAATATCTGCACCTCTGCTCTCTTTAAGAACGCCCGGAGTTTTACTAATTAAATCTGCGTTCTGAAGAGTAGGGAAAAACCCTGGTCTAATTTCATTAACTCTAATTAACGGAGAATGGTTCATTGCTAAATCAGCTGCCAACCACCGTGTAAAATTACTAACAGCAGCTTTTGCTGCAGAGTATGCTAAGGTTCTTGAGAGAGGAGTGTCAGCGCTCATTGAAGAAGTGTTTATAATAACACCTTCTTTCTGTTCTATCATCTTCTGCACAAAAACCAAAGAAGGAAGTACTGTTCCAAGTATGTTTAGGTCAAACACAAACTTGATACCTTCAGGGGAAAGGTTATGGAAAAAAACACCTGACTCTTTATTGGTGATAGCTTTGGGGTGGTTTCCACCTGCACCGTTGATAAGAATATCTACCCTACCAAACTTTTCAACAACAGACTGGTAAGCTTTTGTAACGCTTTCTTGGTTGAGAACGTCTACTGCTACAGCAAAAGCCTCTCCACCTTTTGCGTTAATATCTGAAGCAGTTTTTTCTGCTTCTTCAAGACGAAGGTCCAACACTGATACCTTCACTCCTAATTCCGCAAGCCCTCTTGCAACAGTTCCAAATATAACTCCACCTGCTCCTGTAATTACAGCAGTTTTCCCTTCAAGAGAAAACATACCTTTAAGTTTTTCTTCTGCTTTCATCATTTTTCTTTCTCCTTATAGTTTATCCCCACCGACCTTTTATAACAGTCCCTTTTTCGTTAGACTCATACATAGCCTCAATAATTTCAATACATGCCAACCCAAGTTCAGGGCTACAACCATATATAATCTCTTTATTGTTAGCGATACAATCTACCGCATAAGCAAGTTCTTCCACATATCCAAGATTATAAAACTCGTCAACAGCTGGAGCTGTCCAACCTTGGGTTGTGTCTGCCTTTTCCATTACATAAGAATAACCGTTCTGGCTATATACTTTTAGAGGAGACCCAAAAGTCAACTCAACTTTAATGTTTCCAGTTGTCCCGTATATTTCAACAATATCATTCATACCGCCAACTGTTATATAGTTACCTTCAACAAAAGCGCGTTGCCCTTGCTCAAAAGTCATCATACCCATACCAAAATCTTCGCCACTATTATCTTTGTGTACAAAATTATTTTCGCTACCACTTGTACACATAGCGAAAACCTCTACCACTTTATTTTTTCCGCCATCTCCAAGAAATTGAAGCACCCACCCTACAGGATGTATCCCTAAATGTATAAGGCTACCACCACCACAGGTCTCCTTATTCTTAGCAAAAGGGCTGTGGGTACCGTTATGACATTCTTTAGCTTTAACATATAGAGAGGTTCCAATACCTCCTTCTTTAACTATCTCTTCTGCTCTACGTAACGCTGGAGCAAAAGTCCAGTCTTCAGCATAAAAGAGTTTAACACCTTTCTTTTTACAGGTTTCAACCATCTCACGAGCATCTTTTGTGTTTGTTGCAAGAGGTTTTTCACATAAAACGTTTTTACCTGCTTCGGCGGCAGCCATTACCACAGGATGATGAAGAAAATTTGGTACACAAACAGAGATTAAATCGAGTTCTTCTTTTGCAAACATTTCTTTATAATCGGTATAGACTCTTGGAATATTCCATTTAGCAGAAAACTCTTCAAGGTTATCTATAGCTGCTACAGATGTTATTTCTACCATATTGTTTCGTTTGTAACTATCTGCATGAAAATCTGCCGCAAACTTTGAGCCCACAATACCCACTTTTATTTTTTTATTCATAGTTTTATCTCCTTATAAATTAAATCGGTTTATCGTCAGTCTGTATCATCTCAAGGGTTTTGTTGGGGCACCTCTGTATACACATACCGCAAGCTACACATTTTTCTTCATCAACATATATCCTGCCGTTATCATCAAGTTTGTTAGCAAACATCTTACACAACTCAACGCATATTTCGCACCCTGCACCACAACCACAAGCAAGACAACGAGACGCTTCTTTGACCGCCTGTTCTTCTGTTAAAACAGGAGCATAACCATCAAAATCTTTTGCCCTTTCTAAAGCAGGTCGATTCTCTATTTTAGGTCTCCAAGCTCTCGGTTCTTTACCGTGTAAAAGAAGAACCCTCTCTTTATCAGCTTCTATGTCAACAGGTGCATACTCTAAAAACGCTTTTTCTTCACCAGAAAGAAACTTATCTATAGAGACAGCAGCCCTTTTACCCATAGCAATAGCTTGAATAACATCAGCAGGACCAGACACACAATCACCGCCAGCGTAGACTCCTTCAATGTCAACCGCACAGGTTAAAGGGTCAGCCTTTATGTAACCCTTTTCGTCTACAGGTAGAGTACCTGCTTCTACCCATTGCCCAAGAGCAGTTATCAAACATTCAGCCCTAAGAATAAATTCAGTCCCACATACCTCAATAGGTCTTCTGCGACCGCTTATATCAACTTTTTCTTCAAGGATATAATTAACAAGTCTGATACCTTTCAAACAACCTTCTTCTGAGACTATTTCGACAGGTGCTGCAAGGTACATAATCTTTACGCCTTCTTCTTCTGCTTCCCAAACTTCTTGCTCTGTTGCGGGCATCTCATCCCGGGTTCGTCTGTATAAAATAAAAACTTCTGCAGCACCTAATCTTAACGCTGTTCTGGCTGCATCAACAGCCGTAAACCCGCCACCTATCACTGCCACCCGTTTACCTTCAACATTCTCTTTCTTTGAATGAGGGTCTTTCAAAAAAGATACTGCATCCATACATCCTTTAGAGTTTGTTTCGCCGGGGACATTAAGTTTTGTGCCTTTTTGAGCTCCTATACCTATAAACACAGATTTGTAACCTTTATCTTTAAGGGATTGCACAGTAAAATCTTTCTCCATAACCATCTCTGTTTTTATCTCTACACCCAAGTTTAACAACGTATCAATTTCTTTATCCAGTTCTTCATCGTTTAACCTAAACGCAGGAATCCCGTAACGTAACATCCCGCCTGCCTTTGGAGCAGCTTCAAAAATAGTTACCTTATACCCAGCTCGTGCAAGGTCAAATGCAGTAGCAATCCCAGCAGGACCAGAACCCACCACCGCAACTTTGTCTTGCTTCGGTGTCCCTTTTTTATTCAAAATATTTGGTTTCCAGCCTTTCTCTTCTGCCATATTCAGAACAAACCGTTTTATCTCTCTTATCATTATCGGTTCATCTTTCAGCCCTCTTGTACATGCAGATTCACAAGGGTAGTCGCAAATCTTGCCACAAATTGATTGTAACGGAGATTTAGACATTATCAATTGGTATGCTTCTTCGTACCGTCCTTCTGCTACCCTTCGGATATACCCTTGGGCAGGTACAGAATTTGGACAATTGAAAATACAAGGAGCTACAGGGCGAGGGTCTTTGATTCTTGCGTTGCCAGGGTAAAGGGTAAGTTCTGGCGCAGAAGTTATAGCAGGTACAAGGATATCTCTCATATCTCTTGTTGTTTGGTACCCTTTATCTGTCATATATTTTTTAAATCCATAAAGAAGTTCAGGGAAAAACCCAAACCCTCTGACAAGAGTTTCAGCACAAATACCTATTAAATCAGCACCACACATAACCATTTCAACAGCGTCTTGCCAATCAGAGACACCTCCAACCCCAGTAAGAACCTTATCTGGGCCACAGTTTTTTCGCATCTCATACACATCTCTAAGTGCAAGCGGTTTTAACCATTTTCCAGCTAAACAAGCCATTCCTATCTCTTTCTGAAGGTAGTACATAGAGCGTGTAGGGTCGTCCAGATTAATAGGGGGCACTCCAAGACGGTTAGCCGTACCTCCAACAACATCAGCGCCTGCTTCAAACGCTGCTTTAGCAATTTTGCCTATCTGACCTCCTTCAGGAGTCAGTTTTAAAAATAGAGGAATTTTTATTGCAGATTTAACAGAACTAACAATTTGAGTTGCTACACCTTGCTCTTTTCCCATACTTGCCCCTGTCTTAGGTCCACCTTTATCTTCTCCGGATACCTCAACATTAAAAGACATATTGGGGCAACACATATTTAACTCTATAATATCAACTCCAGCAGACTCACATTTTTTAGCCATCTCAGCCCATCCTTCCGGACCTTTGTCGCCTGCGTAAGTAATATTTGCAAAAAGAACTAATTCAGGTGTTTTTTTCTTACCTTCTTCTATCAATTTTAATAACTCATCAAGAAGAAGCCTCTTTTCTGCTGTAAAAGAAAAGATACCACTATTGGGGTAGTACCCATATCTGGGGGCTCTATTTATATATGGAAGAGGGTAGACAGTAAGTTTAAGGCTTGCAGCTCCCCAACCGCAATCTCTTATTTTTTCTAGTTGTTCAATAGTCATTGTGGTAGGTCCAGAGGAAACATAAAAAGGGTTGCGAAATCTAACTCCAGAAACCACTATAGGAAGTTCAAAATCAGTGTAACGAGCCATTTTCCCTCCAGTTTATTTAAAGTTTGTTTATATAGGGGTGAACTTGTGTGATAACACACTAAATCTCTTACGATTTTAACATATTTATGGTTTATTGTCAATTTTTATATAGGGGAGAGAGAATATAAAACCTTCTTTGTAATAATTGGATTTTTTTTAATCTTTATGATACTATTTAACACATCAAAAGGTATTTTAACTACCATAAAGGAGAAAGTGATGTCAAACGTATTGAAGGAAAAAAAGACTGCTAATTTGTTGCTGATTGCGTTAATATTTGTTCTGGGAATAATATTTCTACTCACAGCCGGCAACAAAATTGTTGGTAAATCTGTGTCAATTGCATCAGCTGATTTTGAACGTATTATGGGTGAACACCCTGCATTTAAACAAGCAATGGTAAAATTTCAGCGTGAATCAGAAGCTGTTCAAAAAGAATTTGCTAAACTGGGCGGAGAATCAAAGGTGGAAGAACAACAAAAGTTGTATATGCAACTTCAACAACTTGCAGGACAACTACAAGAAGAAGCTATGTCAAAAGTCTTGGAAGATGTGCAGAGAATAGCTAAAAGTAAAGGATACAACTACGTACTTGATAAAAAAAGCCTTCTTGTTGGAGGTAGAGATATTACTGGTGAGATATTAAGCGAAATGAAAGAGGCAGAGAAACCAGACACAGAAACCTCTCTGTTACCAATGATTCCAGTCAAATAATGTAATAGAGGGTGACATTATAGTTAATAGGTGAAGGTTACATATTGTTTTCATAATTAGCTGAACCTTTTTTCTTTTATTTGGTATTTTCGTTACGATGTTTCAGTGACCTTGCAAAATATTGGTCTAACAACTCTATATCAAATTCTTGAATAATATCTTTAATAGTTATCCCTTCTATATTGTTTGCAATCAACACACAACCTAAATGTCCAGGGTCATAAACTGTTACACCTTCACCATACTTCTTTTTCATTGCCCTAAATTTGCTTGAATGTCCTGAGATATGTACAAGGCAACAATCAAGGTTCACTGTTGCGGTTACAAAATCATAGTAGTTGGTAGTTGAAGCAACGATATTCCCTACAGGAGAAAGAATTGTTCCCAACCCTCCTTTCAGCGCTCCAACAAAATAGGCACGACAAGCATAAGCCCAATATGCCTGCATCAATCCTCCGTGGTAAGCAGAAGAGAATATCAGTATATCAGGTCTTAATTTGGCATATTTATATAACAGGTCGGTAAAATTTAGGTCAAAACATATAACACACGCAACAGTTCCAAAATCGCATTGAATAATAGGCGCTTCAGTCCCGTAAAGAGTTTTATCTCTTGTGTTTTCAGTAATAACTAAATGGTTTTTATTATATTCTCCTGCAATACCTCCAGTTCTATCTATTATAACGGTAGAATTTCTCCAATCCCCGTTCTTATCTTTCCTGCCTGCAGAATAAGCAATATATGTGTTATATTTTTTAGATATATCTTTAAAAAAATTGAGAAACTGTTCTCCTTTCACTTCATCATATTCTTTAGACATCTTCTCATTAAGGTTCGCAGGAGTATCACAATGTTCAGGTAATACTATAAGGTCGGGTCTGTTGGGAAGTACATTCTCTAATTTATAACCAATATGAGAGATCATCCCTTCCACTATCTCTTGAATTGTTCTGGTAGTATCTGTTCTTGGAGGAGCCATACTAATATTACTTATTGTAACTTTTTGTGACATTTAAGTTTCTCCTGATTTCAAAGTTGAATTACCAATTTTTTTCTATGAGAAGTTAAGGGTTTTATTGTTGTAAAGCAAGCTCTTTTTGAGCCATTATATTATCGGCTAATGGGCGGTCAACAACTATTCTGTTCTTTTCTTTAATTTTTATGTGACCACCTATGTCTCCTGTCTTATTTACTGTTATCTCATAATTGAAATCCCCATAGGTAAACAAGACTGTAAAAACACCTTGTTTCTCAGATACTCTGCTTTCTGACATATTTTCAATTGTTTTATCAGATACCTGTATAAAATGTAGGAAAGAGTCTTCTTCTTTTGCTACCTTAGGGCTTACTTCCACTCTCCATCTCCCTAATGTATCAGTAGCACTACTTCCTTTCATATTCAGCCTTGTTAGATATGCGGTAGGCGCCCAATTTTTTCCGTCTACCCAAAACTCTTTCCCTTCTCCACCAATTTTCTCTACAACTGCATCTAAAGGATATAAAGTACGGCAGAATATACGACCTTCACCTTGTTCTGCTTTAAATTCGTTCCCTATAATTTCTGGTTGGTTTGATGTATGTAAAAGCCATTCTTTTTTATATTCAGCTTTAGAAGAAACAACCCTATCAAACACAATAAAATGGTTAGGGTTCAGGTATATAAACTGTCTGACCATCTCTTTACATTTGTTGGGATTGTATGTACCGGTAGCATCTGTTGCTACATAACTAAAATAAGGACTTGTTTCAAAGGCAAGTACTTTTGCAAACTGTGTTATCCGATCCTGACCACCATAATTGTTTTCACCTGGTAAATGTATAAGCACCCCATTATGAGCTACTGTTTGGCGAGCATATTTTGCTGTATGCTCCCCAAGGTTGCCAGAACCACTGTCGAGAGCTAAATCTCCCTGTTTATATATACTAAAATGTGTTGTGTCATAATCGTCTGAACTAATTTTTCCACCTCCTGCAGAAAAAAGAACGTAGGTATCTTCTTCGCCAAACCCTGAGGACATAAGAACAAGACCACCATCTTCAAAATGGCGTGCTATAGGCATTCCTTTAGGAATAGCAGGAGCCGGTGCGGAATCAATACCTGTTAAAAGGAATTTGTTAATAGGGAATATGCCTGTATATATTTCAGGGTCATATTTTATATGTGCTTCACACTGTTTTTCTATCCGTTTTTTTAAATGTCCAGCTATAGAAGCGTAATCAGGGTTTGATTTATAAAAAAAATGTATAGAATGGTTCATTAGATCATAATATAAAGTAGGACTATTTGTTTTTGTTCCCCACGAACGTGCGTACCCAAAATGGCGTATCATATTGCCTTCAAACCCAAGAAAATTTCTTAACGCATAATCAGGGTTAAGTATATGTACCCATTCTGCAGGCACCTCTCTATCCATTGCAGAATGCCACGTATGAGCAAAAGTCCATAAAAATGTTGAGATATGCGCAAAAGCGTAATCAGGTTTAAGATGCCAAGCTCCATCGTCGCCAGACATATCTAAGATATGCTTAAAAATGTTAACATTACAATGGTACCCTTGACCTAATAATGTCAAAGCACGAAAATAGTCAGGTTCGCTTAACTCTTTATCTATAAGAGCAAGTCCTGTATACCAGAACATATTCTGAGTATAATACCACGGTTGGAGGTCTATCCGCAGTTGTATTTTATCTTCAAGATACATTCCATAAGCATACCTTAATAAATCTGAAGCAAAAGATTGCCTTTCTTGAGGGGTTAAATATTCCCACATCCAATCTAAAGTAGTTGAAGTAGCTATTCTTGAGTAAGCGCGTATACCATCAGATTTACGGCTTAAATAATAATCGAGTGTTACCCGAAACATCGCCTTTATTTTCTCAAGGATAAGAGGGTCTTCTGTTACTTTGTAAATAAAAGCCGCAGTTAAAAGATTTACTCCAAAATCTCCTTGCTTTATCTGCCACATTTCAAGAACTTCAACCTGTTTTTTTAAACGGTTAAAATAATCTTTCTCTTCTTCTATAGCTCTCTTTTTTATAGTAGACCAAAGCGTTCTATTAAGAAAAAGACGGGGGCGTTCCATACTTATAGAAGGAAGAATGTCTATTGAGTATAGGTAAGATTTTGCTATAAAGTTTATCTGAGTGTTGGAAGGTTTTTCTTCAATAAGCAGAATAAGTTCTCTGCGCCCTGCGGGATAATTCCTTTCTTTGATATAAGATATAGCGGTTGCCAATCTTGCGGGCGCAACAAGACCTATCTCTTTGGCTTTTTTGAAGTATGTTCTTGCTTCTTCCCAGTTTGCTTCTCCAACATAAGTCTCCCCTATTACAAGATACGCTTCTCCTTTTTGTTTAGAGGTGAGAGTAGAAAATGTCAACAACCGTTCAAATTCTTTTCTTATACCAGAAAAGTCTGTTTCGTTCCTATCATATAACTGCATCTCTCCAATAGCAAGGATAGCTTCAATTTTTTCTTTATCGTTTTTTGCCAACTCAAGGGCTTGGCGAAAATATGTTTGCGCTTGGGAATATATAATCTCTCTGCGGTGAGCAAAAGACGTGTCAACAGTCTTGTCTCGCAGATAGACCCTGCGAGCTTTTTCAAAAACGTCCTTATATGTAGAAATTTTCTCTAATAAAGGAGTTTCTGCCCAACTGTTTATAACAAAAAGAGATAATAAAAAATAGAAACCTATAATTTTTTTCATCTAACTCTTGCTCTTACGGGGAAGGAAGAATAACTCTTATAATTCTTTACTGTAAATCATTCACTGAACCGTTCTGCATAACAACAATCCATTTCCCAGTTGATACTGTCCATAATTTTTCATATGTGTTGAAAGTATTGGGAGTTAACGATTCAACATGTCCATCAAGAAATAGTAGATTGGCAAGGTTGTTATGCCTAAAATGTATAGCCCCATCACTATGTGGATCAGTATCAGCGAGGGCAGAAGAACGGCAATAACGGATCTGTTTCCATTTTGTAGAAGCAGAAGCGTTAGGGTTTGCCTGCACAGTATCTGCTATAAGAAAAAACTTTTCAGGATATTCTATTCTTTTGCTTAAAATTCCGTAATATCCTCCAGTGTTTCTAAACAATGTTGAGTTGGTATATCCCGCTGCTCTGTATCCGTATCTCTGGTTTGCAGTGCTGGCAGAATACTCATAAGGAGGGTATGCTGGACACGCAAATGTTTGGTCAGATAAATACTTGCTGAACGGAGTACCTGCCCATTGTGCTAACCAGAGATGTCCGTTCCAGTCGTTCATATACATATGTAATCCTAACCCAATCTGTTTAAGATTATTTATACAGACAGCACTCTTTGCTCTTGCTCTTGCTTTACTCAAAGCAGGCAGAAGCATACCCGCCAGTATGGCTATTATGGCTATTACTACAAGAAGTTCTATAAGAGTAAACCCTTCCCTCTTTTTCATTATTCTCACCTCTCTTGACTCCAAACTGACCTTTTTGTCGTTAAAAGGAGTCTTAATTTATTGTTATAGTTCCTTAATTTTTATGCTGTTGTTTTTTGAGCATAGTTGCCCAATCAATAAGAAGAATAGAGTTCACGTAGGGAACCAACATCTCCACCACCAAATGTTCCATAGGCTGATGAGTTATTCCCAAGAAAATTTGCCCAGTTAGGAATATCTTGTGGCACGATACTGTAGAAGCTTGTATGCTATGCCTTGCAAGCCATTTAGCGTGCCCTCCAACATATAAAACATTAACGCCAGCATCGTAGTGGTTGTGGGCTCGAGCATCGTTACTGTTAGGTTTTCCAAAACTTAAAGGTCTATATTTTTGGGAAGAAGCAGGAACTCTATCCCAAGCATACTCTCCTGATTTCTGGTCTGCCATAATACAAGTATCTGGATGGGTTTGAATATTAAGCCCAAACGCATAAGCATAGGAACAAGTACTATCGGCTGTTGAGTAGGCGGTTGAAGCAGTGCGGACAAGTTTTCCATCAAGAGAAGGTTCATCAACACTTGAACTTGGACAGATAAACAATTTATAGTCAGTAACATAAGGCGGGCTTTCAAGACCAGGGTTATCAGGGTCGGTCTGCCCTGTCAATAGAGAAAGAGACCTGTTTACCATTGTTCTTTCACTATGTCCTTGCCTTGGTTCAAGGATAGGAAACCAGCCTCCCCAATCTTGAGCGTAGATGTGTAAAACTACACCAAGTTGTTTGAGGTTAGCAAGGCAAACCTTCCTTCTTGCTTCTTCTCTTGCTCTTGCCAAAGCTGGCAGAAGCATAGAAGCAAGAATTGCAATAATGGCTATAACTACAAGTAATTCTATAAGAGTAAACCCTTCATTGTTCCTCATTTCTCTCACCCCCTTTTTACCCCATTTTGTTTTTTGGGAGCTTTTCAAAGGAGTATACTTGTTATACGGGGTCATTGTACAGTTAATATAAGATAATTATCTTACATAAATTGTTTGATTCAATTCTTATATTATTTTACTCCCTTGCTCTTTGTTTTGTCAAGTAAAAGTCTTTTATAATACAAAGTATACCTGAAAGGGATAAGAGTGAGTACGAGTTGCTATGTGTAACAACAAATAGTATATCAATCTACCTGTTTTGGTTTTTCTAATTGATAAGCACTTCTATAACCGTCTTGAGGTCTACCAAAATTAATATCTACATGTCCACCCAGATGTAATACCAGTATCATCCCCGCTTTTGGTCCCATACCACGTTTGTGTGGCCACCTGTCAGCGCCTGAACGGAACCAGTCGCTCATAAGCCATCTTTCAGGTCTGTTTTGTAATGATAAAATATGGGGTGGTGGGTCATCTTCTTTAGCAAAATTCGGGTTTCTTGCCTCATCTTGTTCCATAAATGAATAGTATTTATAACTTATCCTTCCATTTTCCCAGTTCTCATCTGTATTTATAATAGAATCCCATTGTTCTGGTTTGCTTGGTGGAACACTATTTGCAGATGGTTCTATTGAAGGGGCTGACGGGCAGTAAAAAACATTCCTATCACTAATGTAGGGCTTAAGTTTTGTTGTTAAAGGAAGATGAGGGTTTCCCATAGTTTGCTCTACTGGTAAAAACTCATCAAAATCCTGTGCATACATCATAAGAGCAAGCCCTAACTGTTTAAGATTGTTTACGCATACCGATTCTTTTGCTTTCTCTCTTGCTCTCCCCAGAGCAGGTAGAAGCATACCTGCTAAAATGGCTATAATAGCTATTACAACAAGCAGTTCAATGAGTGTGAAACCTTTTTTGTATGTAACTTGTTTTTTTTGCATTTTAAAAACTCCTTAATAGGTGTGTTTTAGTTATTGTTGTTATAACAACACACCTTTCTCCATATTTAGTCTTTTATCTGTGTTTTCAGCAACATTCCTGTCGTGTGTAACCACAAGAACTGCGCCACCGTTACGAGCAAATTCACTTAAATACCCTAAAACTATTTTTCCATTCTCTTCATCAAGATTACCTGTAGGTTCATCTGCAAGCAAAATTTTAGGACGGTTCATCAGCGCCCTTGCTAAAGCAACTCTCTGCCGTTCCCCTGTACTCAATTCTGATGGAAAATGGCTTATACGTTCTGCAAGATTCAAGTTTTCAAGTATTTTTTTTACATCACCCCCAGATTTTTCTTTATAAGCCGCTAAAGAAGGTAAAAGCACGTTTTCTTCAACCGTTAAAAAAGGAATTAGATGAAACTGTTGAAAAATAAACCCTATATTTTCTGCCCTAAAATGAGACCGTTCTTCTGGTGATAGTTTATACAGGTCGTTTCCATTAAAAATCACTTTTCCCTCGCTGGGAGATAAGAGCCCTCCAGCTGTTAGTAATAGGGTAGTTTTTCCACAACCACTTGGACCTCTTACTGAAATAAAATCTCCTTTCTTTAAAGTCAAAGAGATGTCTTTGATTGCTACCACTTTCTCTTGTTTACGATGATAAATTTTACTTACTTTTTCAATTGTTAAAATATTCATTTAATCTTCCCTCAGTATGGTTGCTGGGTCTTTCATTGAAGCATTAAGAGCAGGTACCCAACTTGTAAATATAGTGACACAAGGTGCTAACAGTAGAACTCCAACAAAAAGTTTGACACTAAATATGGATGATAAAACTACTCCAAAAGGAGAAGCTCTTCCTGCTAAAACCCCTATAAAAACGCCTATAAGATAACCGATAAAACCTCCAAGTATTCCAACCAGAAACGCTCTTGACAAGAATATGTAAAAGATTTGTTTCGAGCGGAATCCTAAAGCCCTTAATGTAGCTATTTCAAGATGTCTTTCTCTAACATTTAAGAACGATAACACTGTTATAAGAATAACAGATATCGCAATAATTGAAGGAACTGCAATAGAAAAGAGTTGTTCTCTTGCTTTACGAAGTTCTGCTCTATTCTTTAGTTCTGCTTCCATTGCTGCTTTATGGGCTACTGAAGCCCGCTTACGGGCATCCTGTCTAACAGCCGCTATAGAGCCAAACCCAATAACTTGGGCGTCAGGCAGAACAGCCGCTACCTCTTTTTTTATAGTAAGAAGCAGGTCTTCTGTTCCTTGACATACGCACTGTAAAGCAAAAATTCCGTTTATCTGTCCTTGTTTACCAAGCCACTGTTGTACCCTGTCAATAGGTAACCATAAAGTAAGGTCATCATCATTGCCCCTTTGTGGGTAAACTGTGTTTACAACAAACTCTTCTCCTTTTATTTTAATAGCGCTTCCTTCTGAAAGTTTCATTTTATTGGCTATCTCGTATCCTATATTTGTTGTTCCTGCTTGCAATGGAGGTGTTATAGGGTCTTTATAGCCACCTTCTTCATCAATATGAAATTTTTTTGCAGACACCGGTACTTGGTGTTTTATACCAGAAACAATAATATTTCTCTGTTGTTCAGGCCAATAAATTGATGTTTGAATAAAAGGCAAAAGATGGTTCAAACGTTTTGTGCCACTCTTACCAAGTTTTACTGCACCTTCTTCTGGCATAAAAAGAGTTGGGTACCCTCTTGTTCGTAAGTTTGATATATCTTCATTTTTATGAATTATCAAAGCATTATAACCCAACCTTTTCATAATTACTCTATAATCGTCTTCAAGTTTTAACATAGATTCTTTGGTTTCTGCCTCTTTCTGTAGAATAATTTCTTCGGTTGTTACATCAAATACTTTCATACTCGAATGAGTTCCAACAAAAGCGGCAACAGCAACAGACGCAGCAATAAGTAACAAAAGAAAATTGATTTTTCTAAAAGAAAGTTCTTTTATAACAAGGCGATTTATTTTCATTATTTACTCCCTTTAAGACTTGTTTTTAGTAATAAAAAATGTTGTTATAGCCAACACCAGAACCAACGCAATTGGTAAAACTATTTTCAAATTAATAGGTGTTTTTGTACTGGCAACATTATTACCGTTTATAGTTTGTATTGTATCTAAATTTGTAATGGTTGTCAAGTCGTTGTTTTTTTCAGCAGTTTCTTCTATTGTTAAGACCTCTTGTTCTTCCAATTGCTCTGCAATCTCTTTCTCCTTTTCTACTCTCGAAAAAAACTCAGACACACCCGTAAGAGGAGGGGCTTCTTGAGGTATTGCAAAAGTTTTACGACTATCCCAATTCACCCTTAAAAGCATATCTATTCCAGGATTTCCTGCCTTTACCTCGCAAGAGCAAGGGCCTGTAAGAAATTCTCCTGCTTTATTTAGAGTCCACTCATTTATTCCGTTACCTATAAGAGCGTACAGTATTAACCCACGACCATAAATAGGAAATACCATTGGTTGTCCTGTATATTTATGTAAATCTTTCTCACTTTTCAGTAGCGTATTCAGCAATATTTCTTCAGCAGGGTCATCTCGGCTAAGAGTTAATACAGAAAAACTAATTTCAGTATCTGCAGCCGCTTCAGTACCTATATTTATGTCAATACTTTCTGCTGAACCTGCCCAACCCCAAGTTTCTGGGATAGGAAGTTTTAAGGTCCTTTCAAGTCGCATCAATTCTCTGTTTAATAGTCTTAAGGCTCTACTGTCAGCATTTTTATTACCGCTTTCAAGAAATACCCATACAGCAGATTCTCCTTCAAGGAGTAGTTTAACTATCTCTTGCCGTTTTGGAGAAGTCAATAAAAAGTTAGGGTTCACATCCCCAAAATATCCTGCCCAAACCTTCCTCTCTTTACCGTGAACGAAAGGATAATATACAGCAATCCAGGGTTGTTTATCTGCTTTCTGTTCTTCCCATAACTTGCGCTCTTGAGCTGTAACTTTATTTGAGGTTAAATCTACAAAATGGAGGTTAACATTTGCTTGAGAACTTTTATAGTCAGCGAGACTTGCTTCATTAATAATATTAAAGGTATTTTTATCTTTTTGGTTTTTTAACTCACCGCTATTAAAAATATATATATCATATTTATCGGAACTCCAAAATTCCATCGCATACTTGAAAACAGGTACCTCACAAGCAAAACTACACCAGTTTAAAAATATTATAAGAAAAAATATATAAACTTTAAATTTTATTTCCATAAGATATAGTTTTTAAATTGTTCGGCTTTAACTTTGTTAGCAAGCCCAGGGGTAAGTTCCATCCAGTATTTATGTCCTTTGCCATTATCATCATCAAACACTACAATATTAAAACTAAACATTTGACCGTTTTTAGCTGGAAACCTAATAGAAGTAGTAGGCATTTGTATTTCGTAATAGGTAACTTTTTTCTCTTCGTCCCGTTTAACTGCGTATACGCTTCTTGCAATTAACCTACTGCTTCCACCTGAACCCCATCTGTAAGCAAGAGAGCGCCCTTTTGATAAAGATACTCCCACATTTGTTACCAATTCTCTTACTTTAACCGAAAAAGGTACAAACGCAAACTGAATAGCATCCCCATCCCAGAGGTTTTTAGCTGATTGAAGGTTAAAATGTTTATCATCTTTTACCTCAGCGGCAATATACATATTTTTATCGTCCCATCCAAGATATATTTTAGCGCTTAAATCATCAGGTCCTTTCCATTTATCCCTCTCTTTTACTGGAAAAACATCTTTTTTATTATGAAACACAATAGGTTCAATACCTTTCCACTCAGAGATATCTCCATCAATTTTAACCTTAAACGGAACAAAAGCAATTTTGTTGTATGTGTCTATATCAATATTTGTAACTGCTTCTCTCTTACTAAAGTTGAGAGCCTTCTCCCATTCAAGTAAGTTATCTGGTTTTTCGTAGTTTAGGAGCACTTTTATTTCGTGTTTTGAGTTTAAAATAAACGGTAGTTTAAATGTTACCGGTACTGTTCTTCCTGGAGGTAAAGTAACCTTTTTTTCACCAATCTTTTTACCATCAATTAACAGTGATGCGTTTACTTTAAACTCTCTTTCGGTGTGAAGGCTTCTAATTAGTGTATCTACCTCGTTTGCGTTACATATCTTTATGTTTGTTACGCCTGCAGGATAAAAAGGAAGGGTTGGAGGTGAAGTTTCGCCAATATTTTGTTCTATAATCTTGCGGTCTATATGTATTACCTCAGTTTGGTCTGCTTTAACTTGAAAAGAGATACACACTATAACTAAAAATATAATCTTCCAGCAAAGATTCTCAGTAACTTTAACCATTTTATACCTCTCTTTGTTAATTCTGCTTCTGCTAAACTTGGCTATGCTTTAAGCAATAGTTGCGAAGGCATATCTGCTGAAGCCAACCTATGCTAAACTACAAACTTCGGCAGGTATACCTTGGCGTAGGTTGAAACGTTTTATGTGACTGCGACAATCTCTTCTTTTATCCCCGCCTTTATCTTTATGAGCATTTGTTTTACATCTATTTTTTGACACAACCTTAATTCTGATATGATGTTTCAACGAATGATTCCATTATGTTAACCCTATTTAAAACCAAATCCCTCAACTTATACAAATCTATTTCCATAAAACATAATTTTTAAATTGTCCTGCTCTTAAACTGGGCGCAAGCCCAGGTGCAAGTTGCATCCAGTATTTATGTCCTTTTTCGTCATCATCGTCAAAAACCACAATGTTAAAACCAAACATTTGACCTTTCCTACCTTCTATATTAAGAGAACTACAAGGTATCTTTATTTCGTAATAAGTAACTTTTTTCTCTTCATCTCGTTTAACTATATATTCACTTCTGTTAAATAGTCCGCTTACTCCACCTCTCCAACGTTTAGAAATAGATTGCCCTTTTGATAAGGCTACTCCTAAATTTATTGGAGTTATAGTTACAATTGATAAAGGTGCAAAAGCAAACTGAATGGCATCCCCATCCCAAAGAGTATTGGCAGGTTGAAGGTTGCAATGTTTATCATCTTTTACTTCAGCCGCAATATAAATGTGTTCATTATCCCACCCAAGATATATCTTTGCGCTTAAATCATCAGGACCTTTCCATTTGTCTCTATCTTTGGCTAAAAAAACATCTCCTTTGCTGTTTAGTATCAGAGGTTTTGTATCTTTCCACTCGGAAAGATTTCCATCAACCTTAACCAAAGAGGGAACAAAATAGATCTTGTTGTACACGCCTATATCAATCTGGTTAACCGCTTCTCTTTCATTAAAATTGAGAGATTTCTCCCATTCAAGCAGGTCGTCTGGTTTATTATAACTTAAGAGTATCTTGATTTCGTGTTTTGATTCCAAAATAAACGGCAACTTAAATGTTACGGGCACCGTTCTTCCTGGAGGTAAATCAACCTTCTTTTCTTCGATATGTTTGCCGTCAACCAAAAGTTTTACTATTCCTTGAAAGTGTCTTTCAGTGTGAAGACTCTTAACGATTGTCTCTACTTCGTTTGCGTTACATATCTTTATTTCTGTTATGCCAGCAGGATAAAAAGGAAGAGTGGGCGTTGAGCCTTTGCCAAGATTTTTCTCTATAATCGCACGGTCTATATGTATTACCTCAGTTTGGTCTGCTGTGAGTTTGAAAGAGATACACAATATAAGTAAAAACAAAACTTTCCAGAACCAATTTGCAGTAACTTTAAACATTTTGAACCTCTCTTTATTGATTTTGCTGAGCGCTTGCTACAATTTCTATACCAGATATTATAGGAGGCAAAGAACTGTTTACCGTTTTAAAAGATATTTCCAAGACGTCTTTTACAATGACATTTTTAAGTTGAACTGTTACAACCCTTCGTTCTCCTCCTGCTTGTTTGACTACATCAAAATCTCTAAGCGTCTTTTCTCCTTGAACATAAACATCAAAAACCCTTTTACCAACCCCTATCTCTTCGGGTTCAGCAAAGTATAGCACAACATCATACAACGTAGTCTTTCCTCCAGGAGCAAGATTTACATTAACATTTTCTATACCCTTAATTCCATAAGACGCAACCCAAGCATATCCATCTTGAGGGTTCTTTATCCATGAAGCGTGGTTACGGAACCACTCAGGATTGTTTGTTTGCAGTTCAACACCTACATCTGGACCTGACGGATAAACTTTGGGGTATTCAACCCAAAGAACACCGTTTTCTCTCCTATTGCCGGGAGCTCCAAAGTTGATGCCGAGAGATTTAATAAATCCTGTTCCAACTGTCAACCTATGGTTATGTGTCCACATCTCTGTTGCAGGGTTATGAACCATCGCTAAAGATGTTTGTAACTGGTAAGCACAGGTACAGGTTCTTGTAACATCAGGCGCATTGAAAACTCCGTCTGCTGCTACAAGGTTATTTGTACAACTTGCTTTAAACCCTCCGAAATTACCTGTACCTCCAAAATTGTACAGATCGTTAAACCCTGCAGCTCCTGAACGGAACATAACAAAATATTTGCTTGAGTTCATAGTTCCGCATCCATAAGTTCTAAAATAACTCCAGTCGTACTTATCTCCCGTAAACGGGTTGTCAACTTGGAAAAAACCTCCAGTTACCGGATCTACAACTTTTTCTCCGGGTCTGCCGGGGACTATCATTTTTTCATGTAAACTAACAGGTCCTGAATATCTATATTTTTGTTCCCACAACTCTTCTCCTGTCTCTCCTTTAAAAGCTATCATTTTGTTGCTTGGCTCGTCAACAGGAACACCTCTTTGACCGTGCCTACCTCCTTGAATAAGTATATCTCTATCATCATAATAACTTAACCAAGTTCCAAATATATCTTTTTCGTTCTTCCAGATTTCTTTACCTGTTCTTATATCAAAAGAGATAAGCATAGATTCTGTCTGCCCTTCAAACCCTCTTCTTCTAATATTGTCAACAAGTCTGCTGGACAACCCATCAACAACAAACAATTTACCGTTACCAGCAATAATAGCGTTATGCCTAAACCCTATCTTATCAGCTTTTTTAGCCCATAATACTTTCCCATTATATCTATTCATAACAAGAAGCATAGTGCTGGAAGTAGCGTTCCAGTTGCCTATATCTCCTGCAAGTGCATCATCAAAGTACTGAGGGTCAACTGTTGCAACAAGTAAATCTTCCCAAACAAGGATGTGTCCCCATTCGTACCTGTTCATTCTCTCAACAAAAGGTAGACGGAACTCTTTTTTTGTTTTACCAGTATCAGGGTCAAGAAGCAGTATTTTTTCTTTATCTATTACATATATTGTATCAGGTAATGTAACATAAGGGCTTCCTATAAAGTTTGCCCCGGGAGCACTCGGCATATACACTTCTCTGCTATCAAAAAATATTTCTTCATGTTCAAGTGAAGTAAAAGGATGTCCTATACCTGGGATTTCTTTAACCCACAACTCTCTACCTGTATATACGCACCTTGCGCTTATTGTATTAATTCCAAGTATCACCAATCTACCACCTGCTACCTGTGGGATAGGACCATTTTGGTGTCGTGGCAAAGCATTAAGGTTGGAAGTACCTCCAAACCATAACACTCCAAGAGGCGGTTTTACAAGTTCATCATCCGAATATGCTCTGTTAGAAGCACCTGAGTATTGGTGTGTCCATTGACCGGCTCCTTTTAGAGCACCTTCACGAGAGATGATTGCAAAACCTTCACCTGATGTTAGTTTTCCATTTTCAAGGTTAAGTTTTGTGAAAAGTACTTGCAAATCTGTGCTTGGATTATCAATATAAATCTTGCCGTTATAAGGCCTTAACGAATAGAACGCTTTGTTTAGATGCTCTTCTGAACAAGTGTCGTTTGTTAAAATAATCAACTCAGACATATAGGGAGGTAAAGGAAGGTTCAGGATATCATTGTTAAGAAAAGTTACCCGTTTACCGTAATCTCCTGAGCCATCGAAACGGCGTCTCAAACTCTCAAGTTGTTTTTCGTTCTTTTCAAGTGATATTATATGGAGAGAAGTTTTATCAATTAAAGCTTTTATCAAATCTCCGTTTCCAGCATCTACGCAGAGAGCATACCCACCGGTTACTCCTGTTTGTGAAATGATATTGTCGGCTTGTGTCATATACTCTTCTGCGGGCTTATAAGCAGTTTGTCCTTCAACAAAAGAACGAGGTTGGCTACCTGTTGTTTCTCCAAAACAATATATTTTACCGCTTTCTGTAATAATATATAATTTTCCTTCTGCTGTAAGCATATCCCAAATGTTGTCTTTAATATCATACTGCCAAACAAGTTTATCTGGTTTGCCGTCATTGCTAAGCTTAATCAGTCCAGCTTTTTGTCCATCAATATTTACAGCCAAATATTGACCTGCTCTAAAATGGAGTCTTTTAATGTTTTTAATATTGGTATCATTCCATAATTTTTCAATAGAATATTCAGCTTTAACAGCTCCTCTGCCAAGTCTGTCCTTAATTTTGACTTCTTTTCTTTTTAATTGTGATTTGTGAGCAATTAAAGTGCCATTGTCAACTCCTATAATAGCATTTTTGGTTATAACAGAAATAGGTACAGCCCCATATTGAGCACCGTTTTCAAGAGAATATAACATCCCGTGGTTAGCAAACCACCCATCCCAAGCAGAAACCATATAGCCGCCAGCGCCTTTACCTATTATTGCGTTTTCTTGCCTGTAATATTGAAACTCGCCTGTTGTTCTGTCATAAACAGCAGGGGTTGTTCTGCCACCTGAAACAATAAGTCTATCGCCTGCAACAACAAGATAACCCTGAGGTGATATACCCCCATAAGCCCAAGCGCCTCCATGTTGGTGATGACTCCACATTGAACCGCTTGTACTGTTTGTCCAAACCGATTTTCCTGTCTCTGCATCAACAGCATGTATAAAGACACCTTCAAAAGGAAGAATTCCTGAGGCAAAATAGACAATCCCGTCTGCCAACACAGGTCCGCCTCTGGCAGGCCACATACTTATCAACCGTTCATTTCCTATAAGGTTTCTCCCTTCAGAAAAGAATCCTTTAAACTTCCATACCAGAGTACCTGAATTAGCATTTAAACAATATAAATAACCATCATCTGAAACAAAGTATAACCTACCTTTAGAATATGCAGGAGCAAGCCTTACTGGACCATTTGCATAATAACGCCATAATTCCTCACCTGTATCTGCTAAGTAGGCAGTAACTTTGTCTGCTTTCATTGAAGGTACAAAGAGTTTTCCTTCAGCGGCTACCGGTTCATAAGAAAGGTCAAAAGCCGTTTTCCCAATTCTTGCAGGGTTGCCAGCAGTAAAATATTCTTCAAACTGAAACGGCCAAGCAAACTATGGTTTACCAAGTTCTTTTACCCAGCGAAGTTGAAGGTTTTCTGGAATAGTAGCGTCAACAGAAAAACTTCTTTGTGAATCTGCACCCCACATAGGCCAGTCAGCAAAACAGACAACACTATTGCAGAAAAGAATTGTCAAAACAAAAAGAAGTAAAGCAGAATATTTTTTTGCACTCATATCTTTTCTCCCCTTAATTGATTTTAAAATGCTTTTAAGTGTATATTCGATTATAATTTATGGCTTACTAAAAGTCAATTGGTTAGATTTTTCAGACAACCTTTTTTTATGGAAGCGAGCACTCTTTGATGTTTTTTGCAACTCAACAAGAATACAGATTTTTTCTTCAAAAGATAGTTTGGCCTGATTTTTATGACATTTTTCTTTCGCCTTACAAAGTTCTTCCCTTGTAATAACTTTACCTTTCCTAACAATAATGCTCATAAAAAATTCCTAAAGATTTGAATTGATTGTTCTTTAATAAGAAACTATCTTTATTTTACATAAAAGAAAGGGTTTTGGCAACTTTTATATACCTGAGAGTTTTATGGTTTTTCCTCTTTATCAACAAGCGAAATAAAGATTTCCTCAAGATTAAGGTCAAAAACTTCAATATTTTTTGGGTTATATGGAGATAAAGAGTGAAGAGTGGTTGGGTTGTAATCTTTTACTACAAGCGACAATGTATGCCCCAAAACTTCTCTGCTTAAAATATTTGGCAAAGATATATTTTCTGGCACTCTGTCCTCAAATATAAGACGTAGACGTTTAACTGAACTTTTAAGTTCTTCTATAGGTTGAGAAAGCAGAAGACGTCCCTCTTCCAGTACTCCTACATAATCGGCTATCTGTTCCGCTTCTGCTATGATGTGAGTAGAGAAGAAGACAGTTTTTCCTTCCTGATGTATTATATCTATAATACCTTTTAAAAATTCACGTCTAACAATTAGGTCAAGCCCAGAAGTAGGGTCATCAAGAATAAGAAGTTCCGGCTGATGAGAGAGTGCAAGCAGAAGAGCAAGTTTTCCGTTCATACCTCTCGATAGGTCTTTTACTTTAGCAACTTTAGGTAGGTCGAGCTGTTTTAAAAGATGTTCTGAGAAAGTTTTGTTCCAGGTAGAATAAAAAGAACTACAAAAATTGATTGTCTCTTCAACACTCATCCAGTCATACATCTTCTGATTATCAGCCACATAACCAACCCGTTCTTTTATAGAGATAGGTTGGAAAATAGGGTTGAACCCTAAAACTTCCGTTCTACCGTAGGTCTGTTTCAAAAGCCCCATAAGCATACGTATAGTTGTGGTCTTGCCTGCACCGTTTTTACCCAGAAACACATATACAGCCCCTTTTGGTACTTCTAAATCAAGAGAATTGACCGCTGTTTTATGCTGAGAATACTTTTTTGTTAAATTCTGAGTTGATATAACTAAATCAGACATTTTTCCTCCCGTCTTATGTATCGTTTTATCTAATTTGGCACTTTTCTCTGCTTTCGCCCTCCATCCCTCAGAAAAACTATGGGACAAGCCCCCCATTTTTCTCTCCTCCTGGGGGAGAGGAATAAAAGGTGAGGGGGTTTTTTACCTTTTATTCTTTTTTTGCACCTGCACTATCTAATACAAATCCTTTTCCTTCTAACCGATAGATATAATCTTTCCCTGTAAACGGGTCTATAGGCACCTCTGGAATTATATTTGGAGCAAGAAGAGCCAAAGAATTAGGGTAATTATGGTGTTTATCGTGATAAATTTTAAGAGCAAGAATAAGTTTAAGGGTATCAAGATTTACAATATGTTCTGCCTGTCTTTTTAGAAAAAACCTATTAGAAGTTAACAACATGCTACTGAACAATAGTTTTTTTGTTTTGAAACTCTTATAATCAGCAAATTGTTCATCCAGCTTTTTGCTTTTGTTTATGGATACAAAATATGGCTCTGAAAAGAGTTCCATACGTTTAACAAAAAATTTCAGATAACAACTCTGGTCTTTCTTAAAAATAGGACGCAACAAGTAAGAACCGTAAAATGGAAATGGTAACACATCTTCAAAGTAGTAGCCATCCAACCTATCTTTTGTCGAGCTAAAAAGAGATAAATATACGGTAGTGTCTCCTTTAATAAACCCATTTAAAAAAAGTTCCATCTCCTTATCTTTTGATATTTTTATTAACTCATCCATCTGTTCTTGAGGAATTTTTACTAATGTTGTGGTCTCAAAGATTTTTTTAATATTATATATAGATACTTGCTTGATCTGCGTACGAGATGCTTGAGAGATAAGTAACGGTTCATTAGCAAAAGAATCCCCCATTTTCCACAATAGAATAGCAGAATCTAAAGATTCTTGAAACCTACCTTCACTAACAAGAAGCCCTGTTTTTACTGCAACTATCTTTGCCGCCTCCCCCATTTTAACAATTTGAGTGTGGGACATATCTACACCTGCTTGATATTCCACATCAAAACGACACTCAGGCATTTTAACTGCTTTTTCTACCAATTTGTATAATAGGATAAATTCAGGGTCTTCCACAATTCTACTCAACCTGTTTTTTTCTTCTAACGTTGATTCCTCCAGAAGTTGCCCAACATTTGATATGGGAATATATTTTGATGTTGGAAAAACATATTCCCACTCTTCTTTATATCTCTTCTGTAAACTGTCAACCAATGTAAATGCTTCTTCATATACTACTGCACCATTCTTTTCATCAGGGACAGCAGGGGGGATTATCTCTTCAATTCTTAACTTTAGACCAAGCGATTTTGCTTGCTCTATCGATTTCCTCAGTTCTACCTCTGATACAAGATTGCATATCCCGTGCATAAATAGAGAGATAACAAATATTGAAACCAAAATCTTCAAACTTTTCTTAACAGCCCCTGTATCAGAAACTGATTCTTTTTGCCATATAACAAAACTTAAAGTTAGAAATAGACCTATTGTAGAAGAAAAAAGAAGAATAAAGAATATATGTAAAGAAGGCGCAAGTAAAAACAAGAATACAAAAAAAGGTGAAAAAACCAGCCCAATTAAAAGAAGGAAAAACGGAACACCAAGTATTGATGGGAAAAAGTTTTTAAATAGTAATGAGCCAAGCAGAGATGCAGAGTAGATAAGAATTGCCGACAGAAAAAAATAGAACAAATCTATAGTTCTTGGTAAACTAACATTATCTTTAAGACCGTAAAAATATTTAAAAAAAATCGCACCCGCAAGATATAAGAAACAAGTAGAATCAAAAGAGACGCCAGGGCAGTAAAAATTTTTATCCAGAATATTTTAGTTGAACTGACGGGATGAGTTAAAAGAAATGGTTTTGTGTTTTGAGTAAACTCTTTTGTAAACGGAAGAGTTCCAAACAAAACTGCAAAAATAAAAGGTACTGCTATATAGAATAACATTTGAATCCATTCAATATTATTCTTGTTTATCTTATGTTTAAATATTATCAAAATTGTAACACTTAACAAAACAAAAGCAAGAGATAGGAAGAAAAATAGTTGATGTTCACGCAATTCTTTCTGAATAAGAGGTCTCATTTTTTTGTATCTCCTTTGTAGTTATTTAACAGATTATCAAAAAGTTGAACAATTTCTTCCTTAGCAAGTCCCAAACCGCCTGCCTGATGTATTGCCTGCTTTAAGGTTTCTGCAACAACCTTCTTTTTTTCAGATTCAGCAATCTCTTTTATCCCTTCCGAAATAAAAGTTCCAGCACCCCAACTACTTGTAATAATTTTTTCGTAGCCCAACTCCCTATACGCACGTGCAACAGTATTAGGATTTATTCTTAATGTCATAGCAAGGTCTCTTATTGCAGGCAGTTGGTCACCCGGTTTCAAAGCGCCACAAGCAACAAGATATTTTATCTGTTTGATAATCTGCAGGTATGGAGCCAGACCGCTTTCAGTATCTATTTTTATATTCATTGTTTTCCTCGCCTTTTCCGCCTTATTGTATTAACTCTTTAATACATATTACCTGAAAATTTCCCCCCTGTCAATACCAAAACAAAATAAATTTAAATAAAAATCCCCCCCTTTTTTTTGCTTTCTATCCCATTCCGTCTTTTATAGTTTGTCTTGCGAACTTTATCCGCCGAAGCTTTAGCGTAGGAGGGTGTCTTTTGGCGTGGCAATTTCGCCGAAGGCGAAAAGGAATGGGAGTATAACTGTTAAACACCATTCTTTTGTACCTGACGATTAAAAAAATTAAACCTAATATGTAATTATTAAACTATCAATTTATGTTTTACCACTTCGAAGGTTTGTAAATTTTTTCGCCATTTTTTAAAAGTACGGGATTAGGCAATTGATAGCGTAAATACTGCTTTTTATTTATAGAAAATGATCCAGGAGCCAATGTTGCTAATTCTTTATTCTTTCTATGGTAGGGAAAAGCAAAAATAATATTTTTGCTTGGAAAAAGCATTTTGCATGTTCTAACTGCGGGAGCTAAATCTGTATCACCAGAAACAATAATAATATCATCACAGGCATTGTTGAAAAAGAGTTCAAAAATTTTTACAGCCATTGCCACATCTGTTTCTTTTTCTTCATGCTTTAAAATTGTACTATTGCATCTATCACAGTAAACATTTTTACTCTTAAAGCGAGCGAGCTCAATTTGAATTCCAGTTGATTCAAGACATAATTGATAATCTTTTTGTCGTTTAATTTTATCAGGACTCTTATCTTTAAGATAATAGGGAATGGCTGAAAAGTAAAATATCTTTTCTAATAGAACATCCTTGCCAAATAGATAAATGTAAGATTTGCATAGAGAGGAAATATCTAACCATTTTGCAGAAGAACCCGTATATGTTTTTAGGTCTCTTACAGAATGATAGAGATTAAAACCGTCGATTATATAAATAATTTTTCTCATAAAAAAAAACCCCCAGATCGTAACCTGGGGGGGGCCAGTGAGTTGCCTCACTGGGGATGATTTGTTAGTCTATAAACATTATACCACTCTATTTTATTTTGTCAAGTTTACGAATTGCCTCATTAAAAATCTATACGGAAAGAAATCCTCTTTTTTCCACCCTTTTTGCCCTCTACCCTTGAGGGAGAGGGATTAAGGGTGAGGGGGGCTTTACGCCTTTGCTCCCATTCCGTCTTTGCGAGTGTTTCGTAACGTGGCAATCTCGCCGAAGGCGAAAAGGAATGGGAGTATAACTGTTAAACAACATCAAATCTTTACAACTACAGTCTTTTATACCTTATGATTTTGTAGTTCTATGGGACAAGGTTATAATCTTTTCACTATAACCTTAACAGAGTTACTTGGTTGTGTCAAAAAACAGATGAAAAATAGATGAAAATATAAAGACAGGTTTTTCTTACAGAAAAACGGAATTCAATGTTCATTGAAAAGTTAAAGAGGCAGGAAAGACGAAGGAGAAAGGTCGGAGGAAGCGATTGAGAACATACGATTTTAAGGGGTTAAATAAGCAACCGGAATGCACTGGTATTGATTTTAGGTTAAAGACGCTGCTATATGCAGAATTTTAGCCCATTTGCCTTGCAAAGTGGTAATGTTCTTCAACTGGTCTAACGGACATGGTACCTCAAAGTTTAAAGCTTCGTGTGGACGCAGGAAGTTGTAGTGTGTAGCAAAAAGAGTTGTAATAGAAATCAGTCCGTTTGCTTCCTTAAACCCTGAGGCAGGATTTGTGTGAAACCTGAAAGTACGGTTAAGCCTTTCAATCATTTGTTTGAATGGTCGGTAGGTTTCAGATTCCGTATCAAGGTTCTGCAATCCGATAACTTGCTTATGTAAGAGTTTTATATTTTCTGTGCGGTTGATATACTGAACTGCAGGCACATAGGAAGATAAGCCGTCTGTTACCGCGGTTACTTCCTGGGTGTTTTTCGGGATGGTTCTGATACTTCTTTCAAAGCAGTAGTAGCGGCCCGTTCATCACGTTCAGGAGAGCAGTGATAAGAAGTAAGTTTGCGCCGCAAAGGCGAAAGAAACAGGAATGCGTACCAATTGCGGCCAGCGACTTTAGCATAGACCTCGTCGCCTACTTGCAGAGTATCGGCTTCTCCTTTATGGGCCATATTAAACTTGTGGCAGTGATAAGCGGCCATCTCGGAGTAATTGAGTACTGTTTGATAGGAAGCCTGTAGTCCGAAGACATTGCGCAGCACAAATGCGGTT